>VSNB01000147.1 GCA_009774055.1 Clostridiales bacterium | reverse complement strand
AGGCAGCAGGGGCGCGAGCATACCCCGCAGCCGTTCGCTGTAGGGCGGATTCCCGGGCAGAATGATGGTCATGCAAACGCCTCTTTTCTATCCCAGATGGACCAGCTGTTCCACGCCGATGGAGGTGACCATGGCCCCCGCCTCAGTGCGCAGGCCGTGGGTCTTGGCGACGGCGTCCATGATGCGGTTTCGGATCTCCGTGGGCGCCACGATGAAGATCAGTTCCTTCTCCTCCTGGAGGGTGGTGATGCCGGAGGACTGGGCGAAGCTCTCGTCCCCGGCCCAGCGGCCCCGGATGATGGTGCCGCCCCGGGCCCCCGCCTTCCGGGCGGTATCCATGACGGCCTCGGTGTACCCCTGGTTCACGGTGACCAGGATCATGCTGCTCTTGGGCTGATTATTTTCCATAACGGCGCTCCCCTCGCTTTCCGGTTTTGTTTTCAGGGCAATATAGGCGGCCAGCAGGCTGCTCACCGCCGACAGGGGCAGGGTGAAGGCGATACCCCGCCCCGGCTCCGCTCCCCGCAGCTCGTCGTCCAGCTTATCCAGCAGGACCCGGGCGGCCGTACAGGTGGTGATGCTGAGAAGGATGTCCTTCTCCGACCCGCCCAGGCCCAGGATATCCAGGATCTCCGAGGTGGCGGTACCCTGTCCCTCACAGCGGATATGGGTAAAAACCTGGTTTTTATGGTACAGCTTCGCCAGCTTGCTGCCGCTGCCCCGCTCTACGATGGACATGATAAGGGACATCTGCTCCGGTCTTTTCATAGTCGATTCCCCCCAGTTCGCTTCCCCGGGCGGAAAGCGTTTTTACGCCCGGGCATATCAGTCATAGTAGAAGACACCGTCCCGTACCCGGGCCATTTCGGCCTTCAGCGCGTCGTCGGCCAGCCGCTTCCTCACCCGGCCCGCCAGGCCCAGCAGCTGGATGGCCACCAGGGGCGTCATCGCCACCAGGGCCACCAGGCCGAAGGCGTCGGTCATCAGATTGCCGCCCCATTTCTCACAGGCGCCCATGGCGAAGGGCAGCAGGAAGGTGGCGGTCATGGGTCCCGACGCCACGCCGCCGGCGTCGAAGGCCACGCCGGTGAACAGCTGGGGCACGAAGAAGGTCAGCGCCAGGGACACCGCGTACCCCGGAATCAGGAACCACAGGATGGAGACGCCCGTCAGCACCCGCAGCATGGCGATGCCAATGGAGATGGACACGCCGATGCTCATGCCCAGCCGCATGGCGGACTGGGAGATGGAGCCCATGGAGATCTCCTCCACCTGCTTGACCAGTACGTGGACCGCCGGCTCGGCGGCCACGATGAAATAGCCCATGATCATCCCCACGGGAATCAGCAGGAAGGGCAGGTCCCCGCCGGCAATGGTGGCCCCGATGAGCTCTCCCGCGCCCATGAAGCCCACGTTGACCCCGGTGAGGAACATCACCAGGCCCACGTATGTATACACCAGGCCGCTGGCGATCCGCAGCAGCTGGGTCCGCTTGAACCGCCGGGTAGCCAGCTGGAACAGCAGGAAGACGGCGCAGATGGGTACGATGGCCCCCGCCACCTCCCCGGCGTAGTGGGGGAAGGCGGCGGCAAACTCCCGGGCGGCGTCCCGGGTGGTGGCGATGTCCGCCAGGGCGGGGGGCGTATAGCTGGCGCTGTCGGGGGCATAGCAGATGCCCAGGACCAGCACCGAGAGAATGGGCCCGATACTGCACAGGGCCACAAGGCCGAAACTGTCGTTGGTGGCGTTTTTATCGTTGCGCACCGAGGCGAGGCCCACGCCCAGGGCCATGATGAAGGGCACCGTAATGGGCCCCGTGGTCACGCCGCCGGAGTCGAAGGATACGGGGATAAAGTCGTTGGGCGTAAAGAGGATGGCCAGCGCGAAGGCCCCCAGGTAGAAGACCGTCAGCAGCCGGGACAAAGGGATTTTCAGCATGACGCGCAGCAGGGCTACCACCAGGAACAGCCCCACCCCGGCGGCCACGGTGAGGATCAGCGTCAGATTGGGGATGGCGGGCACCTGCCCGGCCAGCACCGTCAGGTCCGGCTCCGCCACGGTGATGAGCATGCCCAGGAGGAACGCCGCCGCCAGGGGCAGCAGCCTGTGCCTGGCCCGGCTCATGGTCACGCCGATGGCACTGCCCATGGGCGTCATGGACATATCCACCCCCAGGGTGAACATCCCCACGCCTACGATCAGCAGAAACGAGCCAAAGAGGAACATGACCAATACGCCCGGCGTCAGGGGCACGATGGTGATGCTCAGCACCATGACGATGGCGGTGATGGGCAGTACGGAGGACAGGGACTCCTTGATTTTCTCCAGCAGTTGGGGATTGATGCGCATGGGTGGCTCCTTTCCCGCCCCCAGGGGGCTCGTTTTTCCTTATTATACAGGATGGCGGCGGAAATGTACAGGGGGTTTCCGGAGCAAACGGAGCTTATGCGCAATTTTGTGCATGTATAATCTATCGCAAGCTTCAGAATTCATGACAAAAAAGGAGGGGAGGACAAAGCGCGCAGGGCAAGGCGGAGGACGCAGGCGGGCTGACGCCTTGCCCTGCGAAAATTCTGCTCCGGCCTCTGGTTCGTTTTCTGACCGGATACACCACTAGGCAGTTTGCCGCTGGCAGGAAAAAATACATCGGTTTGGAAAGAATTTATGCTGCATATGAACGATTCAAACAATTATACGCGTACAGTATCAAGAAAAACTGGCTGTTCACCCAACTAAAATAAAAAATAACTATAGCAAGTATTGACATAAACTATTTTAAGTGGTAGAATAGCACACACCGGACCGGAACAAACTTGATTGGAGGATATTTGCATGAGGACGATCGATTTGCGAAGCGACACGGTAACGCTCCCAACGCCGGATATGCTGGAATTTATGATGCATGTTCCGGTGGGAGACGACGGGCGGGCAAAGGGCTGCAAAGGAGAGGACCCCACTGCGGCCGAAGCCGAGGCGTATGTGGCGGAGCTCTTCGGCAAGGAGGATGCGCTCTATGTACCGTCAGGGACAATGGGGAATATGGTCTGCGTCGCGACCCACTGCAGACGGGGAGAGAAAGCTGTAACCGCTTTGAACATGCACATGTACAAAGCGGAGAAGGGAATCTTCAACCCGGATCTGTGCGGCGTGGAGGCGGTCTGCCTGCCCCACGAGCGGGGCGCGTATCGGCTGGACGCTCTGGAGCAGCGGCTCAAGGAAGGGGATATCAAGCTGGTATGCCTGGAGAACTCCTATAATTTCGAGGGCGGCTGTGTGATCCCCCGGGATAAAATGGAGGGCATTCTGGAGCTTTGTGCCCGATATGGCGCGGCGACCCATCTGGACGGCGCGCGGATCTTCAATGCGGCCTGCGCGCTGGGAATCAGCGTCAAGGAACTGACTGCCGGCGTGGACAGCGTCCAGTTCTGCGTCTCCAAGGGACTTTCCGCCCCCATCGGCTCCTTTGTTGCCGGCAGCCGGGCGTTCATCGAGGGGGCCCGGGAAACCAGGAAGATGCTGGGCGGACAGCTCCGGCAGGTGGGCATCCTGGCCGGCGGGGGTCTGTATGCGGTCAAGCATCTGTCTCAGCGGGTGGCGCATGACAACGCCAGGGCCCGGCGGCTGGCCGAGGGTATTCAGGATGCCAGAGGCATTTCCATAGAAATGGACACGGTGCAGACGAACATCGTCAAGGTAGACCTCCACGGGGACCTGCGGGGCAGGGCCTGGCTGAAAGCGTTGGAGGAGTGCGAGCAGGTCCGGGCTCACTACATCACAGACGATTCCATCCGCCTGGTGACCTACCGCGGTATTACGGACGAGGACATCGACGAGGCCATCCTCCGGATCAGGAGATTCTGCGAAACGCACTGAGCCGGAGCGGCGCAAATATTATGTCTTGGCAGCAATAAGAACGATTGGTTTTTGCGGACGCAAAAAGGAATACTACTGCACAGATGATACGCGCAGGAGACAGCGCGTCAGGCCGGATATGATGAAAACATAAGAAAGGAAAACGGAAACATGAAGAAGCTGTTTGTTTTGATGCTGACCATTGCTGTGTGCGCGGCAATGCTGACCGCCTGCGGCGGTCCTGCCAAAGACGGCGACGGCTACCCCAACGGGACGCTGACAATCACAGTAGCGTATTCCGCTGGAGGCTCCAGTGACAAGCTGGCCCGCATGCTCCAGCCATATCTTCAGGAAGAGCTGGGCATCAACGTCGTAGTGGAAAATCAGAGCGGCGCCAGCGGTCAGATTGCGGCGGAAACCTTCCTGCGGAAGGAGGCGGACGGCTATTCCCTCCTGGCCGTCAACGCCCCCGGGATCTACTATACCGTCGCCCTGCAGGATACCACCTATGACTATGACGATCTGACGCCCATATGGGTGGAGTCCTACGACCCCATTGTCATGCTCGCGCTGAACGCCTCTCCGTTTGACTCCCTGGGCGACTTTATCGAGGCGGCAAAGGCCGCTCCCGGCACATACTCTGTGGGCTTTGCCGCCGGCGGCGGCCAGCAGGCCACCGCTCTCTGGCTGGCGGAAAACCTGGACCTGGATGTCAAGCTGGTGTCCTATGACGGCGGCTCGGACGCCTCCGCCGCCCTGCTGGGAGGACATGTGGATGTTATTTTCGGCGACGCCTACGCCAGGGTGGACCTGGTTTCCGAGGCAAAGGCGCTGGGCATCGGAACCAACCAGGCCAACAGCGCCTGGCCGGACGCCCAGAGCTTCAACAAGCAGCTGGAGGCTTACGGCAAGGCCCTGCCTTCGGACGAGTTCCAGGCCAGAATGGGGTGCTACTTCGTCTCCTCCGAATTTGTGGACAAATATCCCGAGCGTTATGAAAAGCTGACGGAGGCGTTCCGGAACGCGTGCGCGGACGAGGCGTATATCCAGATGCTGAAGGACGCCAGCGTCTATGATTCCGCTGTGCTGGAGTCCGGCAGCGACTACAGCGGGCAGATGACGCAGATGGCCGAAGAGGTGGAGAAGGTCGTCGCGCCGCTGTTCAGCGGCAATTAAAGGAGCGAGGCCATGTTTATCATCAAGACCCCCAAAGGACGGCTGGAAATATCAAAAGAGCTTGTCGTGGTCCTGCTGATGGACGCATTCGCGGCAGCTTACCTGCTTTCCTCCCGCGGCCTGTCGGCGGCATCCATGATGTTCCCAGGATTTTTACTGGCGGGCATTCTGGTATTCAGCATTCTGTGCATCAAGCAGTCGGTCCGTTTTTGCAGGGAGCCCCGGCCGGAAACCGAGGGGGAACCGGCGGGCTTCGCTGTTACGGGCAAGCTGGCGGCCTTTGCGCTGCTGGTCCTGGCCGCGCTGCTGAGCTTCAACTTTTTAGGCGCAGTTTTGTCCCTTTTCCTGTTCCTTGCGCTCTCCATGGCAATCCTGGGGATTCGCAGCAAGCTGGCGCTGCTGCTCGTGCCGGCGGCGATGGTATCCTTTGTATACCTGGTGTTCAAGGTCTGGCTGGCGGTCCCCCTGCCCGCCGGTGTGCTGACATTTTTACAGTAAGGAGGATGCGTAATGGGAGAAATTGCTGCATACGTGGCCCACGCGCTGGGTGAGCTTGCCAGCGGCAGCACCTGGATCTGGATTATTATCGGGACCTTTATGGGGATCATCGTAGGCGCCATTCCCGGCTTCACCTCCAGCATGGCCACAGGCATCCTGCTGCCGGTCACCTTTGCGCTGACGCCGGTCAACGCCCTGGTCTTTCTGATCTCCGTATATATCGCCACCATCTATGGCGGCAGCATTACGGCAATCCTGCTCAACACCCCCGGCGCGCCGGAGTCCTCCGCCTCCACTTTTGACGGCTACCAGATGACCCTGAAGGGCCAGGGCTGCGAGGCGCTGGGCGCGGCCTTCTGCGCCTCGGCCTGCGGAGGTCTGATCAGCTATGTCTTTATGATTTTTGCCATGATTCCTATCGCGCGGATGGCGGTCAAGATTGGCTCGACCGAAATGTTTCTGATTGCGCTGATGGGCGTCAGCATTCTGGCAGTGCTGTCCTCCAGCGCCAATGTGCCGAAAACCATGCTGTCCGGCTTCATCGGACTGCTGATCGGAACCATTGGCATGACGCCCACCGGGGAGTGGCGGGCCACCTTCGGTTCCATCTACCTGGCGGAAGGCGTGCAGGTGGTGCCGGCCATCATTGGATTCTTCGCCATGTCCGAGGTTTTCAGCATGGTGGGCAAGGAATTTATTGTAAATCGGGACGTCCAGACCAAAACCAGCATCAGAAAGATCGTGAAGGGGATGGGCATGGCTCTGCGGTATCCCAGGACCATCCTGACCTGCGGCGTGACCGGTATGGTCATCGGGGCCATTCCCGCCGCCGGCGGAACCGTGGCGGCCTTTACGGCCTACGGCATGACGAAAAAATCCTCCAAACAGGGGGATGCGTTTGGCAGCGGCTGCCCAGAGGGGCTGGTTGCGCCGGAGGCCGCCAACAACGCCTGCACGGGGGGCGCACTGATGACCACGCTGGCGCTGGGCGTGCCCGGCAGCTCTACCTGCGCCATCCTGCTGGGCGCGCTGAGCATCCAGGGGCTGACCCCCGGCCCCACGCTGGTACGGGACCAGATGCCGATGGTCTATGTGCTGATTCTGGCCGCCATCCTGTCCCAGGCGGTTATGCTGGTTATGGCGATGGGCGCAGGCTTCGGCCTCACCAATCTGCTGAATATCCCCACCAAGGCTCTGGCTCCCTGCATCGCGGTATTTTGCATTGCCGGGTCCTTTGCCTGCCGGAACGCCATGTTTGACGTATTCCTGATGCTGGCATTCGGCGCGGCGGGATATTTGATGAAGCAGTTCGATTTTTCCCTGCCGGCCATTGTGTTGGGGATTGTGCTGGGCGGTATTGCGGACAACCAGTTGATTCGGTCCTACCAGCTGTTCGGCACGGGGACGCTGCAGGCGTTTTTTACCCGCCCGGTGTCTCTGGTACTGGTGGCGGTTATCGTCTTCAGCATAGCCTGGCCCTATATCCAGGCTATGCGCAAAAAGGCCGGCGAGAAAAAAGCGAAGTAAGGCAATCGCATGATCCTCTCAAAAATGAATGATAAAAGGAGAACATACCATGAATTTGTGGAAAGAAGAGCCGTCCTATTACGGCGGCGACGTACTGCACCAGGCCAAGAAGGAGAAGATTCAGGCGGCCATGGCTGAAAACGGCCTGGACGCGATCCTGCTGCTGAAGGCGGAGACGGTCCGCTATGCCACAGACTTCTATGTAAAGGGCTACCGTCCCTTCTATGAGCCGGAGTACCTGGCCGTAATCCCCAAGGGCAGGGACGCCGTGGTGGGCCACACCTCCGGCAGCGACAATTACCGCATCCAGATCCGCTCCGACATCCAGGATCACCGCAAGCTGCCCGGATTTTCCAAATGGGGCGGCGAGGTGGTTAAGATCTTCCGCGATTACGGCATCACCGCCGGACGGATAGGCGTAGAACTGCTTCCCTATGAAATGTATTTGCAGCTTAAGACGGAATTCCCGTCCATGGAGTTTGTGGATATTTCCAAGATCTGGGTGGATCTCACGGTAGTCAAACATCCGGAGGAGATCCGGCTGCTTCGCCGGGCTGTGGAGATCGCGGAAATCGGCTGTGAGGCGGCGCTGGAGTACTGCAAGCCCGGCCGGCGGGAATATGAGGTGGCGGCGTATGCCGAGTATAAGATGCGGGAGCTGGGCAGCGAGATGACGCCGTTTGTGACCAATATTGCCTCTGGCGTCAACGCCTCCATTTTTGAGCGGATCTCCACGGAAAAGGTGATCGGAGAAAATGAAATGGTCATCATCGACCTGGGCTCCGTTTACCGGGGCTATACCGGCGACGTAGGCCGTTCCATGTGTACCGGCAAGCCCACCGATCTGCAAAAGCAGATGTATAAGGTGAACTACCTGGCCCTCCAGGAGGCGCTGAACACCGTGAAGCCGGGCAATACCTGCGCCGACGTGGATGCCGCCGCCCGCCGGGTAATTCGTGAGATGGGCTTTGAGAAGTATGAGCACAAATTTGCCACCGGCCACCAGCTGGGGTACGGCCTCCACGGTTCCCCGTCCATCAACAAAGGTGTGGACTACGTGCTGCGCCCCGGCATGGTGATGGCGGTGGAGCCTCGCGTAACGATGTTTGACCGCCCCGAAGTGGGAGGCACCCACATGGAGCAGAACATCCTGGTTACAGAGGACGGCTACGAGCTGCTGAGCAAAAAGCTCCGCTTTGACGAGGCGCTGCTGGCGGACTGATCCGAAATCGTTTTTACATGGAAGCAGGAGGACGGAATTTCCGCCCTCCTGCCTCTTGCCCCGCAGGCCTGCGGATGCCGGTACTTGCATATTGGGGAGAAATATTATATTACTCCCGAATTAGAACATAGGAAATCTGGCTATGTTGAAAGAAAGCGGAGACCTTATCAGGGCAATGTTGTA
>VSNB01000146.1 GCA_009774055.1 Clostridiales bacterium | reverse complement strand
TCAACGACTGTTTGTGTCAGCCGGTATCTCCGCAGCATAGGAAACTGTTCGGGATGGGTATAGCCCAGCACCAGGACTTCCCCCTTGATACCACCCCGCCGCAGTTCCGCCCCCTCCGTCACGGTTGCGACGCAAAAAGCCATAATACCCAGGCGGTTCAGTTCTTTTGCAATCAGCACCGCTCCGTGTCCGTAGGCATTAGCCTTGACCGCTGGCATAAGGGCGCAGCCTTCCGGGAGTATAGACTGCAACTGTTTGACATTATGGCGTAGCGCGGCCCGATCCAGTTCGATCCAAGCCCGTCCTGTCTGAAAGGGGCGGGATGGCTGGAGCAGCAATACCATCTGTGACAGGAAGAAGCTGGAGGCCAAGACCAGGACAAAAAGCACAATGGTGTTTTCCACCAGCAGGCCGGTCAGTCCGACTATCTTTGCTGCCCCCCGCACCAGCACAAGACACCAGGGATGGATTAGATACACCACGGTTGTCAACTGGCGTAAGCTGCGCCGCTCCCCCTGATTAGCCTCCAACAGCAGAGAAAACAGAAATACCATCAGAAACGGGAAGAAAAAATACATACTGTCGTGCCTTTGAATACCTGACCGATGGAGCGCAAGCGCCTCCACAATCAGCGCGGCCAAAGAACACAGAAGTCCAATAATAGAAGTCCTCCGACTGAATACGATCCCTGCCGCCCCCAGCAGGAGAAACAGCGGGACATAGAAAAGTCCGTTTCGGGTGTAGTCAAACACCTGGAAGATACCGCTGTAAAAGGCGGAGAGAATAGGGATATTTGACACCAAGCCGTAGTAGCTCTCTCCGCCCAGCCCAATCAGATACAACGCCCCGGCAATCGGGATTGCCGCCTGTGGCTTGAAACGGCTGAGATAGTAGGCGATGGGCGTCCCCAACAAAAGGGCGGGGAGATACCACAGATGATAAAAGCTGCCGTCAAAAATCACCCGGCGAAAAAAATCCGGCGATAGCTGTCCGGCGTAGTAGTTCAAGGGCAGGTACAGCAGTACCCCCACACCGTAGAGCATCGCCGTCTTTGTCAGGAATTTCCCCGTAGAGCGCCAGTTCCCACGAGCCAGAAAATAGCCGCTGACCATAATGAAGAATGGGACGGCCACCCGGCGCAGTACAGTCAGCAGCCAGAGAAATTCACCGTCAGCGGAGCGGGTGTGATTGGCGACAACAAGGATCACGGCAATCAGCCGGAAGTCATCTAAAGCTGGAAACTTTTTTGCTTTCAAGTCGGCACCTCCAAAGAGAACGGCTTTTGATGTTTGTGGTATTCCTCCAACGTCCAGCCATGCTCCACTATGATCTCCGCATGGGGGACGCCTACATAGCGGAAATGCCACGGCTCATGGGCAATCCCGGTGACGGCCTCTTTTCCTGCCGGGTATCGCTCAATGAAGCCATAAGCTGCCGCCCGCTCCCGGAATGTTTGGCAGATACCTTCATAGGGGAAATAGGGGCGGAGGAAGTCAATATCCGGCTGGGTCAGTCCCAGGTCGATAGCAAGCCCGGTCTGGTGTTCGCTGTGGCCGGGTCTGGCTACAAATTGCTTTGTAAATTCTTCTCCGTTTTCCCAAAGGGAACGGATATAAATTTCATGCTGTTCCTCCTGGGAACGCCAGCCGCTTACCGCTGTGATAAAACGCCAACCGTCCAATTCCTCCATAAGTTTGTTTAAGGCAGAGGCCGCACGTTCATCCATCAGCACCCGCCCGCCCACTAAAACCAAAGATTGCGGGTTCCAGGAAATGGGATGCTCTTGATTTACCAACATCAAATCCCGCACCTGGGAGAGTTCTACGATCATCTTTTCACCGCCAGTTCGATCAGAGCGGAAATGACCTGCTCAAAGGACATCCCCGCCGCTTTCATCATATTGGGGTAGCGGCTGTGGGCGGTAAAGCCGGGGATGGTGTTGACCTCGTTGAATACCAGCCTGCCCTCGGTTGTCAAAAACTGATCCACGCGGGCAAACCCCTGACAGCCCAGCGCACGGTATATCCGTTTGGCGCTGGCTTTGATCTGCTCTCGCTGTTCCGCTGTAATGCGGGCAGGCACATGGATAGCGGAGGTTTCCAGGGTGTACTTTTCTGTGAAGTTGAAAAATCCCCCGGCCAGCTCAATCTCGTCCGGCTCCCCCACCGTCAGGGTTTCGTTTCCCAGGACGGCGCAGCCGACCTCAAAACCGGGGACAGCTTCTTCCATAATAATTTGGTCATCATATTGAAAAGCCAGTTCCAGAGCGGCAGAAAGTTGGCCCCGCTCCATGACCCTTGTGATCCCGTAGGAGGAACCGGCCCGGACAGGCTTGACAAACAGCGGGTATCCCAGTGTTTCCCCTTCGGCCAGGGCGACCGTGACGCCCATCCATCGTTCCAAAATGGTAGATTGGGGGATCGCCACCCCTGCGGCCTGGGCCAGCTTGTGGGCACGGTCTTTGTCCATGCACAGCGCCGAGGCCAGCACACCGCAGCCCACCAGCGGGATGCCCGCCAGTTCAAAAAGACCCTGCACCGTCCCGTCCTCCCCGTTCTGACCGTGGAGGACGGGAAATGCGGCGTCCAGGTGGATTTCCCGCATATTCCCCGGCCCAAACACCAGGAGGGCCGGGGCGCTCCGATCAGGGCGCATAACAGCGGGGACACAGGTTTCCGCATTGTGCCAAGTGTCGCTTTCAATGCTGTCCACCGGGCCGGTGTAGTGAAACCAGTCCCCCGCCTGGGAAATCCCCACCATCACCGGCTCATACCGGCCTTTGTCCATGTGCCGGAGAACGGCGGCGGCAGACTGGAGGGACACCCCGTACTCCGGGGAACAGCCACCGAACAAGACGGCGATGTTCAGTCTGCTCATTCCTCTCCCTGCCTTTCCGCCAGATATTCCTCCAGGCACAGGCCCTTTTCGTACATTTCCGTGGCCGCTTCTACGCCCACATAGCGGTAATGCCAAACTTCCTCCGCCACGCCGGTGATCTCGGTTTTGCTCCCAGGGTAACGGAAAATAAAGCCGTACTTGTAGCTGTTTTCCTGAAGCCAGAAATAGAGGTCATAGGTGGCCCCGTTGATGTCCACCGCCAGCCCGACTTGGTGTTCACTGTATCCGGGAACGGCCACCCACTGCTTTGCCAGTTCTTCCGCCTCGCTCTTGGAGTGTCCTTCACTTCGATATTTGGATACCTTATCATCAAAGAGCTTCTGCTGCTTGGCCTGGGTGCGGTAGCCGGACACTACCATCGGAAGCTGATCCCAATTCCCCTCTTTGGCCGCTTCCAGCATTTCCATCAGAGGATCATAGATGCGTTCATCTACCTTTTCGCCGCCAGCTACCTCCACCAAATTGATCTCGTAGTTTTCGGGGATGGCGGTTTCATAGTTCACCAGCACCAAATTCCAATCGGTGTCGCTGGCCGCAGGCTGCGTGTTTTCAGCCAAGATACCAACCTGCACGTTGTCCTGCGCCGGGGTCGTGGTCGGAGCAGATGCACCCCTCACGGTTGTTTCTTCATCGGGCGTTTTTTCGCCAAAGGACATAAAGACGTAGACACAAAGGGCCACCACCAACAGCGTCGCCACAATATCTCCCCAGGGAAACCGCTTCCGGCGGCGCTTTTGACTGCGGCGGGGGTGGTCATTACGGACTTGCATCATTTTTTCTTCCATCATAAAAAGCTCCTTTCAAACGTTGAGCAAAAGTGCCCCTGTCAGCATTTATTCTACTGGACAGCGGCACTTGGAACTTTAATATGAAGTTGTTTATTTCCTAAGAAAATCCTAATATAATGCGGAGATTTAACTAATTTGTTTTTGACAGACAGACCGCAGCTTTGTGTCAGATAACACCACACCTTTCATGCTATGGCTGTCAACAGAAACCAGGAGTTGAAATGTGTGGGCGGTATCGTTTCTGACCTTCAAATCCAGCCAGCCCTCGGCCACCGCAGCGTCGATGCCCTGGGGAATACCGGGCATATTGAGATGGAGGTCAATTCCGTGGGTGTGCTGTTCTGTGATAGTCAGCGGGGTATGCAGAAACAGCCAGTACAAAAAGCTGCTCATTTGGCACAGCCCGCCCCCCCGGCAAAAGCTGGAGCCGTCCATCGGACAGAACATATCCATTTTTATAGGCCGTTTCCCGATCTGCGCCCCGTACAGCGTTCCAAAAGGAAAATGTTTCGCCGGGGGGCGATGATAAGTTTATCAAGCACCTTCGCCGCCAGTTTGCAGTTGTAAGCCTTATTCTCCTGGTAGGTCAGCTCGTAGCCCGTTTTATAGTTATAAAGAGGCCAGCTTGCATGAAAGAGCGGGTGGGACAGCATGAAGTCAGAACGGATTTCTGAATAGCGGTTATGGTCTAACCTCATTCCCATGTAGTAGCAGAATATCTTCTGTTTTTTCCGCAGCGGCAGCAGGCCAGGAAAAAACTGCGTAAGGCGTTTTCTTCCCATAATGCGCTCCTTTCTGTTGTCGCTCTGACAAAGAAATGCTCCTGTCAGCATCATTCTACTGAACAGGAGCATGGAGTGCTTTAAGATGAAATTGATACATTCCTAAGAAAATATAGAGATTTTCCTAATTTGCCAGCGGTAAAGAAATTGTGAATGTAATGACATGATTTTTGCTGGATGCGCTGATCGCTCCGCCGTGGAGTGTGACGATCTCCTTGGCGATAGCCAATCCCAGCCCTGTGCCGCCTGTATCAGAGGAACGGGACTTGTCCGCCCGGTAGAATTTGTCAAAGAGGGATGCCAAAGCCTCGCTGGGAATATCTTCGCCGCTGTTCTGAAATTGGATGATGACCTCATGTTCTGACTTTTCTGCGGAGATCGTGATTTCGGTGTGCGGGTAGCTGTACGATGCCGCATTTTTCAGAATGTTGCTGAATACCCGCGCCAGCTTTTCCGGGTCGGCCTCCACCGTTAAATCCTCGGCCAAATGCAGTGCAACCGTGTTCCCCCTGGGGGCAAAGACCGGGGACAATTCATCAGATAGCTGCACCAGCATATAATATAGGTCAATCGTTTCCTTGGACAAGGTAATTTGCTGGGAATTGTACCGGGTGATCTCAAAAAACTCGTTTATCATGGTTTCCAGTCGGTAAGCCTTTTCCAATGCGATATGGACACGCTTGGCCCGCTGTTCCGCAGGCATATTCGGTTCTTCTTCCAATAAATTGAGGTAGCCGATCACAGATGTGAGGGGCGTCCGAATATCGTGGGCCAGATACATAACTAATTCATCTTTCCGCTGCTCCGCCAGGGCCGTTTCCGCTTTTCGCTCCGCCAGCGTCCGCTTTACCGTGTTCAGCTTCCGCTCAAAGGGCAGCATTTCCGGCGACAGTTGGATTTGTTCTTCGTCGTCTGCCAGTAACGCCTCAATGCCTTGGTTGACCTCGCTGAAATAGCCTGTCACCCATCGGAAAATCCGCACCAGCAATACCGTAAATATCAGCAGGACAGCGGCGGCAAAAAATATCTCTTTGTTACCCCGAAAATGGTCGCTGTAATAATAAAACGCATCTTCGTGTTTCATTTTGAAAAATGTTTCCAGCAGCCAGACAATCCAATCGCCCATTCGCTGTTTCCAAACAAACAGATAAAGCCCTACCACCACAGCGGCGGAGGTAATTGCGTTGACGCAGGCCCGCCGGATCAGTTTGGATTGAAAAGCAAGGTATTCGTCCTTTCGATCAGGTTTCAATTTTATACCCTACCCCCCATATCGTTTTGATAAACCTGGGCTTGTCCATGCTGTCCCCCAACTTTTCCCGCAGATGACGGATGTGGACGGTGATGGTGTTGTTGGATTTGCTGTAATACTCGTCCTGCCAGATTTTGTGAAACAATTCCTCCGAGCTGACCACGTTCCCGGCGTTCTCCAAGAGAATACGCAAGATAGAAAATTCCGTAGGTGTCAGCACCAGCGGTTTTTCACCCAGGAAACAGGTGTGGGCTTTGATATTCATAGTCAAGTCGCCGCAGATGATGGTGTCTGCCGGGACAGTGGGTGTTTCTATGCTGCCGGAACGGGCGGGGTTGTATTTCTGATACCGGCGCAGTTGAGATTTCACCCTCGCCATCAGCTCCAGAGGGCGAAAAGGCTTGGTTACATAGTCGTCCGCCCCCAGGGTCAGACCCGTGATTTTGTCTGTCTCCTCGTCCTTGGCCGTCAGCATGATAATGGGCCAGGTGTGCTTTTCCCGTATCTTCTGGCACAGCGCAAAGCCGTCTATTTCCGGCATCATCACATCAAGAATGGCAAGGTCAAGCTCCGTGGTGTTGATACACGCAAGGGCTTCCGTTGCCGAGTAGAACTTAAATACTGTATAATTTTCGCCGGTCAGATAGGCTTCAATCAGGTCGGCAATTTCAGCTTCATCATCTACAACTAAAATCCTATTAGCCATTTCACTTACCTCTTTTCTGCGATGAATTTTAACTATTATATCAGATTTTCTTTTGCAACTCCTTGTTTTTTCAATGATAATTCATTAAGAATTTCCTAATATTAAGGAGTTCCATCAGATTATACAATACTGATTCGCACGATACAAGTGTGCGAAAATATAGTGTATGTACCAGCCGCCGATTATGGCGGCTGGTTTTTTAATAGGCGGGAGTACCGTACCCGTAAATCTCATAGTGCCCTATGGCATAGCGGTTCTCCCGGCAGCTATCGCCGGAATTGCCCTCTACGGTGTAGACCATTCCGTTCTCCACCTTCTCCACAATGCCCACATGGTCGGCAAGGCCGTCCTGGGGGCCGGAACTTCCCTTGTTGTCCCAATCGAAGTAGATGATGTCGCCGGGGCGCGGCTCATAGCTGTTGTCCTGCCATAGTCCCCTGTCTTTGAACCAATTAGAGCCGGTGACACAGCCTGCCGTTTTAGGGATCACGCCAGCGTCCAGATACCCGCACTCATTGGCGCACCAACTGACAAAGCAGGCGCACCACTCTACGCGGGAGTTGAAGCCGTACCATGACCAATAGGGCTGACCGCCCACGTTGCCGAGCTGGGAGAGGGCCACCACTACGATCTCCCCGTCGCCCACACCGATACCGTATAGGGCGCTGCTCCACATACTGCGGTTTTCTTCAGCCAGTAACTCCGCAAGCTGCGCCCGCTGGTCAGCGGTGAAGTTGTAGGCGTCCGCCATTTCATCGGCGGTTTTGTGGGTCACGGTGATATAGAGGGTCGTTGTCGTTACCTCAACTTCTTCCTCAATGATGTTGCCCGCCCCATCGTCGGTTTCCACGGTTTGGGTGGTGGTGGCGGTTTCGGTGCGGCTACTTATCTCGTTCATAGCCCAAAATATCTCTTTCAACAGCTCTTTTTTGCTGTCGTCCATCGTGGCGACTTCCTGGGGGTTGTCCGGGTCGGTGGTGGTCTTAACGGCGTATATTGCCAGTACCTCCGGCCAGACGGCGCGGGAGCCGGACATTTCAAGTGTGTCATGGGCGGTGCTGTTCTTGATCTCGTCCAGCTTGCCCTCATACTCTTGATTGATCTCCCGGACAACGGCGGGCATGGTCTGTCCCGTGCCGCTGTCCTCCCCGGAGAAGAAGATACCGAAGCAGGAGCCGACGATCAGGCCAATCAGGCAGATAATCACAATGGCAAGGATGGCAACCCAGCCCCCAGCGGCGATAGCGGCCACCAGCGCCTTAACGGACGCAATCATGGCCTTTACCGTGGCAGAAACGCCCTTTGCGGCGGCTTTCGCGGTGGCGGCGGCGGTCTTGGCTGCGGCACGGGCGGCGTGGGCGGTCATTTTCGCCGCCTTTGCGGTGGCTTGGGCCGTTTTCTGCGCCGCCTTTGCCGTATGGTCTGCGGTCTTGATGGCGGTTTTAGACGTGTGTTGGGCGGTTTTCACGGTGCCCTTTGCGGTGCGCTGTGCCGTCTTGACCGTCCGCTGGGCGCTCTTGATAGTGCCCTTTGCGCTCCTGCCGGTGGCCTTTGCGGCCTGCCCCATAGCCTGGGCGGGCCGTTTCACCATTTTTACGGGCGTTTCCACGGTGTTGACCGCCGTTTCCACCTGCTGGGGCGCTTTGGCGGTGGCCTGGGGCTTTACCTGCGGTGGCCGGTCAGACTGAACAGCCCGATTTTTCACCTGCCGTTTCCGCTCGGCCCACTTTACGGCCTGCTTTTTGGCAAAAGTCCGTCCTCGTTCTACAAACGAATTTACAGTATCGGCGGGGCACTCAATGTCAGCACGGGCCGGGGGCCGCTCTGCTGTGCGCTCATACCGTGGGAGGGACTGGCGCTCCGGGGCCGTCCCGGTTCGCTGGCGTGGGAGCCGTCTGTCCTGGGCGGGGCCGGTGCCCTGCCGGGGGCGTTGCCCATCCCTGGGCGGGTCGGTGCGCTGACGCGGGAGCCGCCCCTCCGAGGGTGTCCCGCTACGTCGCTGTGGGGGCTGGCCCTCCGGGGCCATACCCTGGGGCGGTTCGGAGG
>VSNB01000145.1 GCA_009774055.1 Clostridiales bacterium | reverse complement strand
CGCTCGATGCGGTCATTGCACAATCTAGATCGCTTAAGGAACTACGTTCCTTAAGAATCCTCCTCCATTACGGGGGTTATTGTTTTTTGCGCTTCCACTGTGGTCTGTCCGGGCTAAATTGGACGGCTCCCATGGATCGGGCGAAGCGTCTATTTGAGGATGTAAACGCAGACCCTACCGTCTTACACGCTGAATCTCCCGGGGCAGTCCCGTTAGACGGTCCCCCTAGCAGACTCTATCCCTTTAACAGGCCGGCAGGCGGAGTTGGTCGATTGCCAAGCCGCTAGATTAGATACCCGTAGGATCAGAAATTCAGTGGCTTCGCCCACCAACCAAACCCGCCGCACAGCCCTTTATCCCCCGTATAGGGCAAAGGCGCGCACGCGCCTGCCCGTTAAGGGAGTCTTGAACCGTAGGTTCAAGCGCGTTTTTGCCTACTTTTGGCGCGGGCCAAAAGTAGGCGCAGGGTCCGGGGCCGCGCAGGTCCCGGGCCAATTTGAGAAACAACTCCCGTTCGCCGCCCGGAGGCGGCGAAGATCAAATTATTCCCCCTGATAGACCTCGGGCCTCAACACCCCAATATAAGGCAAATTCCTATATTTCTGCGTATAATCCAACCCATACCCGACCACAAACTCATCCGGGACTTCAAAGCCGATATAATCGGCTTTGATGACCTTCGTCCTCCTGCTGGGTTTATCCAGAAGGGTGCAGATGGAGACGGAGGCCGCGCCCTTGGTCATGAAGTACTGCTTGAGAAAATAAAGGGTGTTGCCGGAATCCAAGATGTCTTCAATGACGACAATATTCCTCCCCGTAATGTCCTGCTGAATATCGTGGGTGATCTGCACCGCCCCGGAGGTGCTGGTGGCGTTGCCGTAGGAGGACACCGCGATAAACTCCACGTCGCATTTCACCTGGCAGGCCCGGACGATGTCCGCCATGAAGATGAAGGCCCCCCGCAGGACGCTGACAAACAGCGGGTCCTTGCCCTGCAGGTCCTCGTACATCTCCATGCCCATGGCCTCAATCCGGGCCGCGATCTGCTTTTCGGTGTACAGTACCTTCAAAATGTCCTGATCCATCATGCCCATGTCTCTGTCTCCTTATCAATATGTCCCGAATGCTTCGGGTTTAACGCGTTCTATTTCTTCCCCGCTTCCCGGCAAACCGCAGGGAGGATATGAGAAACCCGGCTATCAATACCGCCAGCAGGACGGCGTCCGCCGGCAGCAGCCACGCCCCGACAGGACGGGCCGCGGCCATGCTCCCCTCCAGCGCCGCGAAGGTCCCGATCACAACCAGTTTGATGGCGCTTATCCAGGTATAAGCCGGCTGGGGCAGCTCCCCTTTCCGGACGGACTCCCCGATGAGCCAGCAGCAGAAGGAGAGAAGCAGATACATGAGCGCCCCGAACACCGGCATGAGCAGCAGCTCCCACTTGCCGGTCCAGCGGTCAACCTCCCCCGCGCCGTTGTAGTGGCCGGGGATCTGGTCCGGAAGCCGGCCCCAAAAGAGGATCGGTCCCAGGACCATCCCCAGCAGAAGCGCTGCGCACACCCCTTCTATTATTTTCTGGGGCAGAGTCGGAGAAAATTTCTTCATGGCGTCCTCCCTTCGTCCGTTCGCCGGAAGGTGATGATCCGGCAGGGCTTCCCGGCCTCCGGCCGGAGAAAATTTCTTCATGGCGTCCTCCTTTCGTCCGTTCGCCGGAAGGTGATGATCCGGCAGGGCTTCCCGGCCTCCGGCCGGAGCCCCCAATCGATAGCGACCCCCAGCACGGCGGCGATGGTTCCATCCAAAAGCGCCGCCGGGTGTTCCCCGCGCCGCTCAATGGGTATGCCCGCGTCGGCGAAGAGCCGCTTCACCGTCCGGCTTCCGTTCTCCACCGCCAGACGGCCCGCGCCGTCCCAGGCGGATACGGCCAGCTCGCCGCCGGTATCCCGGAGGACAATGCGGTCCGGGGCTTCCGCCGCCGGCTCCGCGCTCCGGCGGAGGGTGATATGCCAGGGGCCCCAGTCCTGTTCGCCGTCCCGGAGCGCCAGGGGCGGCGGGAGAGGGGGCTGTTTTTGCAAAATCAGCCGGTGGGGCTTCCGGACGGCGCGGAGGCCCTGGGGCAGGTCCAGGCAGCCGCCGCTTTTCAGCGACAATACCGCCTCCGTCTGGGCCCTGGTCAGCTCCACGCCCAGCTTCCGGCCCATGGCGCGGACCAGCCGGCGTCGGATGGGCTTGTCCTGCCGGTTCAGAACCGGGACGGGCAGGACAGCCGCGCCGTCCGCGGCCTCCGGCGCGAGGGCCTCCGCTTCCCGGCGGAGGTGCTCGTTTTCCTCCCGCAGCAGCTCCGCCGCCGCCGCGATCCGTCCCGTGCAGCCGGGAGAAATCTCCTCCAGCAGGGGCAGGACCTCCAGGCGCAGGCGGTTGCGGAGGAAGCGGGTATCTTGATTGCTCTCATCCTCCACGTAGGGGACGCCGTTCCGGGCCACATAGGCGTCGATCTCCGCCCGGCTGGTTTCCAGGAATGGGCGGACGATCCGTCCCCGCACCGGGGCGATGCCGCCCAGGCCCTGGAGTCCCGTTCCCCGCAGAAGGTGGAGGAGGGCCGTCTCGGCGTTGTCCTCCCGGTGGTGAGCGGCGGCGATGCGGGACGCGCCCATGTCACGGGCGGCAGCATCCAGGAAGGCGTAGCGCAGCTTCCGGGCCGCGTCCTCGATGCCCAGGCCCTCCCGGGCGGCAAAGTCCGCCACGTCCCCCGCTCCGCAGGTCAGGGGGATGCCCTGCTCCCGGCACCAGTCCCGGACAAAACCCTCGTCCCGGCCCGCTGTGGGCCGCAGGCGGTGGTTGAAATGGGCGGCGGCGACCTGAAAGCCCCCCTCCCGGGCCAGGGCGGAGAGAAGGTGGAGCATCGCCATAGAGTCCCGCCCGCCGGACACGGCGCACAGGACCAGGCCGTCCAGCATCCTCCATTTTCCGGCGAAGCCCCGGACCCGCCGGGCCAGAGGATCAGTCATCTTCATCAAAGCGCATTTCCAGGGTGCTGAAGGTCACGTACTCCGGGGCCCAGCGGAGGGGCACCTTTCCGGTTTCGCCGTGGCGGTTCTTGGCCACGATGCACTCGGCCACGTTCCGGTTCTCGGTGTCCTCCTTGTAGTAGTCCTCCCGGTAGAGGAATATGACGATGTCCGCGTCCTGCTCGATGGCGCCGGAGTCCCGGAGGTCGGAGAGCATGGGGCGCTTGTCCTCCCGCTTCTCGTTGGCGCGGCTGAGCTGGCTGAGGCAGATGACGGGGACGTTGAGCTCCTTTGCCATGATCTTCAGCATACGGGAAATGTCGCTGACCGCCTGCTGGCGGTTTTCGCCGGCATAGCCCTTTCCGCCGGAGGAGCTCATGAGCTGGAGGTAGTCCACGATCACCAGGCCCAGGTTTTCCAGGCGGCGGCACTTGGCGTTCATGTCGGCGGCGGTAAGCATGGGGTTGTCGTCGATGCGGATGTCGGTCTGACGCAGGGTCCGGGCGGCCTGGGTAACCTTGCCCCAGTCGGAGGCGCTGAGCCGTCCGGTCATCAGCCTGTTGAGGTCCACCAGGCCCTCCGAGGCCATAAGGCGCACCAGCAGCTGCTCCTTGCTCATTTCCAGGGAGAAGACGGCCACCGTCTTCTGGGACTGGCGGGCCACGTTCAGGGCCATGTTCATGGCGAAGGAGCTCTTACCCACGCCGGGGCGGGCGGCCAGGAGGATGAGGTCGGACTTGTTGAGGCCGTGGATCTTCTGGTCCACGGCGGAGAAGCCGCTGGGCAGGCCGGGCAGGCCGGTTTTGCCGGAGGCCAGGTCGTTGAGCTGGTCCAGGAAGGGCTTGATCAGCTGGGCCACGGGGGTCAGCTCCTGGCTGCCGTTGCCCCGGCGGATGGCGTAGACCTTCTGCTCGGAGGCCTCCAAAATATCCCGGGCCTCCCCCAGGCCCTCCTGGACCATCGCGGTGATTTCCCCGGCGGCCTTCGCCAGGGCGCGGAGGAGGGATTTGTCCCGGATGATTTTGACGTACTCCATGACGTTGGCGCTGGTGGGGGTGATTTCCATCAGCTGGATGAGGTAATTCCGGGTGGTCTGGTCGTCATAGGTGCCGTTTTTCTGCATTTCCTCCGCCACCGTCACGCCGTCGATGGGCTTGGAGTAGCTGAACATGGTGTAGATGGTTTCAAAGATGTCACGGTTCTGCTTGATGTAAAAGTCGTCGGGCTGGAGCTTGTCCATGACGTCCTTGATGCAGTCGGCATCGATGAGCATGGAGCCTAAGGCGGACTGCTCCGCCTCCAGGCTGTGGGGCATCTGCCTTGACAAAATTTCGTCTTCAAAGGCCAATTGCGGAACACCTCCTGAATGCCGCCGCTGCGCGGCGGCGCATGCAATCTGCGGCCCTGGGGGCCGCTCCGCTTTTTTCTTCTTCCTTCGTTGAAGGATGTCTCGTTCCGCCGCTGCGCGGCGGCGGGGCTATCTTCTTATTTTAGCTTCGCGCCTCGCCGGCGCGGGGGCCTTCTTTTCGTACGAACGAAAAGAAGCAAAAGGTCGCTTAGGAAACTACGTTTCCTAAGAACCTTCCTGCATTACGGGGGTTATTTGTTTTGCGCTTCCACTGGAGTCCGTCCGGGCTGAAGCGGGCGGCTCCCATGGATCGGGCGAAGCGTCTATTTGAGGATGTAAACGGCAGACCCTACCGTCTTACACGCTGGAGCTCCCAGGGCAGTTTCGTTAGAAGGTCCCCCTGGCAGCCTCTACCCCTTTAACAGGCCGGCAGGCGGAGTTGGTCAACCGCCAAGCCACTAGATTATAGCAAGCTTCAGAATTCGCGGCAAAAAAGGAGGGGAGGGCAAAGCGCGCAGGGCAAGGCGGAGGACGCGGGCGGGCTGGCGCCCGCCAAGGACGACAACGCAGCCATGCGCACTTTGTACCCCCGAACTTTTGCCACGAATTCTGATGATTGCTATAGATTCCCGTAGGATTGGAAATTCGGTGGCTTCGCCTATCCCAATCAGCACCGCACAGTCCTTTATCCCCCGTATAGGGCAAAGGCGCGCAGCCCCCGGGCCGATTCGAGAAGAATTTCCCGTTCGCACGCGGAGCGCGCGAAGATTACTTCTCTTCTACCACCATCACATAGACGGTTCCGGAAACCTCATACCCAAGCTTCGCCTTCAATTCATAACTCCCATACGCCTTGATCGGCTCATCCATCACAATCTTCTGCTTGGCAAGCTCAATGCCATACTGCGCCTGCAGGGCGTCGGAAACCTCCTTGCTGGTGACGGCGCCGAACAGCTTCCCGTTGGCCCCGGCCCGGGCCGTCACCTTGACGGGAGAATTCTTCAGCTTCTCCACAATGGCCTCCGCCTCGGCCTTGAGGCGGGCATCCTCCGCCTTCTTGGCCTTTTCCTTCAGCTTCATGGTATTCACCGCGTCCGCCGTGGCGGGTACCGCCAGCTTCCGGGGCAGAAGGAAGTTCCGTGCGTAGCCCTCCGCTACCTCGATCAGCTGGCCCTTCTTCCCCTGGCCCCGTACGTCCTGCTGTAAAATCACTTTCATGGCGTTTGTCCTCCTGACTGTCCTTACGCGCCGGCGCGTGCGCCGGTCATAATGTAAAATGTATTGCGAAAAACCGAGTTGGTTACTTCACATTCGATTGAAAATCCTGCCCGCTGGTAGGCCCTGACGGCCCGGGCGTTGAAGGCGGCCACCGACAGGCGGAACCGGTCCGCGCCGTACCGCTCCGCCCCGAAGCCCAGACACAGCGCGATAAACGCTTCCCCCAGCCCCCGCCCGCACAGGTCGGGCCGCAGGCCCAGCCCCACGTCCAGGCAGTCCTCAGAATAGGGATAGCCCTCCACGGTGGGGATGCGGCCGTCCGGGCCGTAGGAAACGTGGCCGAGGACCGTGCCGCCGGCGTCTATCCACGCGAAGGCGTCCGCCCCCGCCGGCTCGCCGGGGCGCAGGGCGCGGTAGGGCTCCGGCGCGTTGTAAAAGGCGTAGGGCCCCTCGTACCGCCAGAGGGAGATGGCCTCCTCGTGCTTTTGCAGCCGGGGGACGATGCGCGCCCCCTCCGGCATGTTTGCCGCTTCCTTCATCCCCGCCCTCCGTTACGTGATATAGTAGTTGCCGATGGCGTCCAGCACCCGGTGGCGGACCTCCTCCAGGGAGCTGTCCGGCACGTGGCCTCCGGCGGAGGTGCCGTTGCCGCCGCCGCCCAGCTGCTCCAGGATCACCTGCACGTTGACTTCCCCCAGGGAGCGGCCCGACATGGACACCCCGTCCCCCTGGCGGTAGAGGACGATGGACGCCTGGATCCCCTGGAGGTTCAGCAGGTCGTCGGCGGTCTTGGCCGCCGTCACCCGGTCCACCTCGCTGCGGGCCACCGCCAGGGCGATGTCCCCGTGAACCATCTGGGCCTCCCGGATGATCTCGTAGCGCTGGATCATGCTGGTCAGGTCGCTCTGGAAATACCGGCGGACCTCGTAGGTGTCCGCCCCCGCCCGGCGCAGGAAGGCCGCCGCCTCAAAGGTCCGGCTCCCCGCCCGCATGACGAAATTCTTGGTGTCCAGCACGATGCCCGCCAGCAGGGCCTCCGCCTCGCCCCGGAGCATGTCGCTGGGCTCCACCAGATACTGCAGCAGCTCCGTCACCAGCTCCGAGGCGGAGGAGGCGTAGGGCTCGTGGAAGTTCAAGGCGGCGTTCTCAATATAGGTGGCCGCCCGGCGGTGGTGGTCGATGACCGCCACCCGGTTGCAGGCGTCCAGCAGCTGGCGGTTCTCCACCATGTCCGGACGGTTGGTGTCCACCACCACCAGCAGGGCCCCGGGCTGGGCGTGGATGAAGGCGTCGGGGCCGCTGATGAACGCGTCCTCGTACTCCGGCAGGTCCCGGAGCTTGCGCACCAGGGGCCGGGCGTTGTTGCCCTCCATGTCGATGACGATCTGGGCCTTCTTGCCCTTCTTCCGGGCGGCGCAGCAGATGCCCGCCGCCGCGCCCACCGCGTCCATGTCCGCGTACTCGTGGCCCATGACGTAGACCTGTCCCGCGTCGGCGATGAGCTCCCCCAGGGCGTTGGCCATGACCCGGCTCTTGACCTTCGTGCGCTTTTCCGTGGACTTGGAGCGGCCGCCGTAGAACTGGAAGTCCAGGCTGTCCTTGACCACCGCCTGGTCGCCGCCCCGGCTGAGGGCCATTTCGATGGACTTCTCCGCCCAGCGGAAGGACTCCTCGTAGCTGCCGCAGTCCTTGCCCACGCCGATGGAGAGGGAGGCGTTGACCCCGTCCTCGCTGACCACCTGGTGGATGGACTCCAGGACGGAGAACTTATCCTCCGTCATGTGCTGGAACCAGCTCTCGTCGCAGAGGAACAGATAGCGGTCCCGGGTGTACTTGAGCAGGAGGCCCCCGGAGCCGGTGGTCCAGGCGTTCAGCTGCTCGTCGATCCTGGCCCGGACGGCGCTCTTGGCGGCCTCGCTGCCGGCCTTGAGCAGCTCCTCGTAGTTGTCCACCACCAAAAGGCAGGTCACCGGGCGGGTGGCCTCGTAGAGGGCCTCGATCTGGCGGCTGTCGGTGACGTCGACGAAATAAGCAGTGATGATCTGCTCCTGGCCGCCGATCTTGCCGGCGGCGCCGTAGACCCGGCAGGCGCGTCCGGCAATCTCCGTCAGCTCCCCGGCGGCGTCCCCCGGCCCGCCGCCGGTCAGGCGGCTGTAGTCAAAGCCGGGAGCCAGGTCCTCGATGCGCATGCTGAAGATGTCGTCCTGGGCGCCGGTGAGGGCGATGAAGCCCTCGTTGGCCCAGACCACCTCCCCGCCGCCGGCGTGGAAGACCACGACGGGCAGAGGGGTGTTGAGCATGCTGTTCTTGCCGATGGAGTCCGCGCCGCCGGTGATGGCCTCGATGTATTTGGTCACGTTCCTCCGGCGACGGGCCCGCTGGCGGCGGTGGTAGAAATACAGGGCCGTCAGCGCCGCCGCCTCCGCCGCCGCCAGCAGGGGTTGGACGGGAATGGTCAGGGCCGCGAACAGGGCCAGGCAAAGGAAATACAGCTGCAGATTCGGCTCGATCAGCCGGGACAGCTTTCTATGCATAACGGGCTCTCCCCCTCTTCTCCCGGACGCGTTCGGAACGGCCGGATTTCTGAGCTTGCCGTAAGAATACATGCTATTATAGCACAAATAGCGGTCGCTGACAAGGAGAGTTTGAAGGATTCGCACGCTCCGGGGCGGGAGTGCGGTACATGCCGGACCATTTCTCGCGTGCCTGCCGTACGATATGCCAATAACGGCGGGCGCAGCGGAAAACCTGCACCAAAATTCGTCATATTATAGGGGATAGTACCGTATTCAGCCATTCTGCCGTATAGCTTGTATTATTTCCGAGGTTAAAGCTCGGAAATAATACATTTGATGCAAGCCGCTTTGCTCGCCGCTGTAAACAGCGGCAACCGCAAAACATGGCAAATATTCCTTCCGACCTTTCGGTTCGGAAGTAAGA
>VSNB01000144.1 GCA_009774055.1 Clostridiales bacterium | reverse complement strand
CCTCCAGCCCCGCCGCCTCCATGACGGTATACAGGCTCTCCACCACCTCGCTGGGCAGGAAGGTGGCTACCACCTCCGCCTCCAGCTGCTGGCCGTTATGGTCCTTCAGGGTCGCCAGGGGGTAGCGGTCCAGCAGGTAGCCAGACACGGTGTAGCCCACCAAGTA
Organism: Clostridiales bacterium; assembly: GCA_009774055.1. Classification (GTDB taxonomy): domain Bacteria; phylum Bacillota; class Clostridia; order Oscillospirales; family Oscillospiraceae; genus Pelethomonas. Next base: position 8,350 of record VSNB01000144.1, on the reverse strand, counting down.
GCTTCTGCGCTGGGGATCCGGCTCCTCACTGAGCCGGCTCTCCGCATCGGACACCGCGCCGCTCTCCAGCTGGCTGATGATGTCGCTGCCGATGCGCTGCACCTGGGGCAGATCCATAGCATAGCGGCCCCGCTCCGTCCGCAGGGCCCGCCCTGCGGCGGCCACGCAGACCCTTGTGAGCTTGCAGCCCAGCTTGGCCTCCATGCGTTCGGTGACCCGCCGGGCCACCTTGGCTACCTGCTCAATATCCTCGATCTGGCCGTCCAGCATGGCCCGGCGGCCATGCTCTTCTTTTTCAATGGCCAGGACCTCCAGCCGCTCGTCCGAGACACGGCCCGCCACGCCGATAATACTGCGGGTCCCGATGTCCAGGGCATAAATCAGACCCTGGTCCTGCTTCTTCCATTCCTGGGGCATCGCTCTCACCTCATTCCTGCGCTAAAGAAAAGGGACAGGAGAGTGGATATGGCATCCCGCTTGACGCGGGACGCCATATCCACTATGTAGCGTCTTCGCTGAAGGGACATCGTCCCGGGTCAGCGCATCAATACTTGGGACCGCCGAAGGGGTTGTCGCTGCGGCCGCCCAGCATCAGGGGATCGCCGCCAGAGGGAACATCGGACCAGCCGGCGTCAACAACGGGAGTCACCCGGGGCGCGCTTCCGGAGAAGGCGCCCTTGCTGCCCACCTGGAACTCAGCCATCAGCTGGTGCATAATGTTCGCCTGGCTGCTGAGCTCCTCGCTGGCGGCGGCGCACTCCTCGCTGGTGGCGGAGTTGGTCTGCACCACGGCGGAAATCTGGTCGATGCCCTCGGTGATCTGGGAGATCGCGGTGGTCTGGCTCTCCACGGCCTCGGTGACCTGATCCATCAGCTGCACCACGCTGCCAGCCAGAACGGTGGTCTTCTCCAGGGACTCGGTAACCTTGCTCACCACGTCAGCGCCCTCGCGGACGGCGGTGATGGAATTCTCAATGAGATCCTTGGTGGCCTTGGCAGCCTCGTCGGACTTGCTGGACAGGTTGCGGACCTCGTCGGCCACAACGGCAAAGCCCTTGCCGGCGGTACCCGCGCGGGCGGCCTCCACGGCGGCGTTCAGCGCCAGGATATTGGTCTGGAAGGCAATGGTTTCAATCGTAGCGACAATCTTGCTGATCTCCTCGGAGGTGCTGGAGATATTCTGCATAGCGACGTTGAGCTGCTTGACGTAGTCGTTGCTGGCCTGGACCTGCTCGCCAGCCTGGCCCACGCTGACCCGGGCTTCCTCGGCGGAAGCAGCGGTCTGCTTGGAGTTGGTGGAAATGTCATTGAGGGTGGCGGCAAGCTCCTCCACGGCGCTGGCCTGCTCGGTAGCGCCTTGGGCCAGGGACTGGGAGCTGTTGGATACCTGCTCGGAGCCGGCGGACACCTGGCTGGCGGACTGGGAGATATTGGTGATGGTGTCGCTCATGCGGACCACGAACTGGTTGACGCTCTGCTGGATGGGGGCCAGGTCGCCGGGGAAGGTGGCGGTCAGCTCCACATCGAAGTTGCCCTTAGCCATCTGGCCGGTGGTTTCGGAGATATCCTGAATGACGCTGTGGAGTACGCTCTGACTGGTACGCAGGGCATCGCACATTTCGCCCAGCTCGTTCCTGCCGTTAAAGCTGACGGGAACGCCCAGGTTGCCCTGGCTGAAGCCCACCAGCGCGGCGCGGACCTGATTGCTGGGCTCGGAAATGCTCCGGATGATCTTGATGGCCATCAGCACAACAACAATAGTGGCAATCACCATCACAGCCACAATAGTGACGATGCCGATGGTGGAGGACGTATTCTGCTGCTTGATAATATTTTCCTGGCCAGCCTGGAGCTGAGCGGCCAGACTGTCGCCGGCCGTGGCCGCGGCAGCCAGCTTGGGAGAGCAGCGATCCACGATCATGCCCCGGGCAGTCTCGCGGTCCGTGCGGGCTACCTTGATGATCTCCTGGGCTTCCTCGCCCCACTCCTTCATGGTGTTGACAAAGGTGTTGAGCTGGCTCTTGTCATCCATGGGGAAGCTGTCGTTGAGCTCGGTGATGGCCGTCTCCAGGGCGGACATTTTGGCAGTAGCGGTGTCCAGGTTGCTCATTTCGCCGGAAAGCACCGCGTCCCGCAGGCCGCGGGCGGCGATATTGTAGTCGATGCGGCACTCGGAGGCGCACTGGTTGGCCTCCACATAGTGGTCGATGATGTCCTGATAAGCCGCCTTCTGGGTGCTCATCATCACCAGCGCGGCGATGATAATGACCAGAGAAACCAGGATCGTCGTGCCGAAGCCCACGATCAGGCTTTTCTTGATGGACATGTTCTTGAAATTCATGATGCGTTTTCCTCCTAATTTTTCCCCCGGGCCGGTGATCTCCATCGGGCGGGCGTTTCTCGCCTGCCGGTACACGGCCAGGCTCTCTTCTCTGCCCCAGGACCGGCCCGGCGCGGCGGCAGAAATTCCGCAGCGGGCCTGGATCTGCTCTCTTTTGGGATATCTATGGCAGCCGGCGATCAGACAATATCGCCGTACTTCCCGTTTTTCACATCGCCCACGATCTTCCCGTCCACCAGGGTAATCACCCGCCGGCGCAGGATGTTCACATACTGGCTGGCGTGGGTCGCCATGACGATGGTGGTACCCCGGGCGTTGAGCTCCGTCAGCAGGTGGATCAGATCCCAGATGACATCGTCGTCCAGGTTGGCGGTAAGCTCATCCAGCAGCAGGATGGAAGGGCTGTTGAGCACCGCCCGGGCCAGCTCCACCCGCCGGCTCTCGCCGATGGACAGCTCCGCCGGGTAGCACTCCTCCACGCCGGGCAGGCCCACAATCCCCAGGGCCTTCTTCACCGCCTCCCGGCTCTTGCGCCGCATCATGCCGGCGGCGCCGGCGGCCAGCATCAGGTTCTCCCCCACGGTACGCTTCCGGATAAGCAGTCCCTGCTGGCTGACCACGCCGAAGGTGCGGCGCGCCCTCACACGCCAGGGCCCCAGCATCCGGGCGATGTTTGTATTGTTGAGCAGCACCGTCCCCTCGTCAGGGGCGATCTCCCCGCTCATCAGCTGCAAAAGCGTGGTTTTCCCCGCGCCGCTGCTGCCGATGAGAAAGACGAACTCCCCTTGCTCCACCGTGAGGCTGATATCCCGCACGGCATAGGTCAGACGCCGCTCCTCCATATATCGCTTTGACACATGATCCAGACGAATTTCCGCCATTCCGCGGCGCCGCCCCCCGTTCCCGCAAGCGCGCCTGTTCCGCCGGCATGGACCGGCGGAACAAAACGCGACCAGCTACTTGTGATAAAATGAGTTTTCTCCCGCCATTTTCATGCTGACCCGGCGGTCCATCGCCACCACCTGCTCCAACAGGCGGCGGGTCTTCTGGGCCTGCTCCAGGAAGATGCGTTCGCCGTCGTCCCTGGGCTGGCCCTCCTTGAGAAGCTCCCCGGCCCGGCGCCGATCCTCCTCGGACAGCGCGGCCAGACGGATCTTCCCGCTGTTGTCCACCTCCGCCAGCAAGCGGACGGGGTCCTGGCGCATGGCCACCAGCATACGGACCGACACCTGGTCGTTGCGATCCAGGTTTTCAGCCAGCTGGCCGGTAAGGTCCTGAAGCTCCACCAGGTAATTATACTTCTTTCTCTCCAGGACTGTCAACTCCAACCAGTCATCTTTTGTCATAACTGCCCGCCTTTTCCCTGGAGGCCGCCGCTGTTCTTCTCGGCGGTATGGAAGGCGTCCCGCATTTCCGCCAGCATGGGCCGGAGCTTTTCCAGCTCCTGCTTGTTCCGGCCGATCTTGATCCGGCCCAGCTGGTAGGTAAAGTACTCGTACATGCGGCCCAGGTCCTGGCTGATGGGATACTGCCGGTCCAGTGTCTCGTCCAGGTAGTTGACAATGTCGATGCATCGCTCGACGGCAGCCTCGAAAGCGGGGAACTCCCCCTTGTCCAGGGCGATGGAGGCCATCGTCGCCCGCTTGACCAGCTCGTCGTACAGCAGCAGCAGCAGCTCGCCGGAGGTCATGGAGCCCACGGACTGCTGTTTATACTGCTGATAGCCTCTCCTATCCATATGGGACGCCGCTCCTTTCTGTCATCGGGCGCTATCAGCCGCCCATCAGCCCCGCCAGTGTGGAGCTCTGGGAGTTCATCTGGTTGATAAGCACTTCCAGCCGGCTGAACATGCTGGTATAGCGGTCCACCTGGCTCTCCAGCTTATCCTGCCACTGCTCAATCTGGGTACCCAGGTTGTCGATCTCCTTCTGCCACTGGTTATCCAGCAGGGACAGGGAGTTCAGCGGGGTGCCCGCCTGCTGGATCAGAATGCCCTTGGTGGAGCCGGTGAGGCCCGCGTAGCGGTCCAGCTGGGTCTTCATGCCCTGCATGATGCCGTTGGTGGACGCGCCATTCTCGCTGGTACGGGTGAAGAGGTCCGCCACCTGGTCCGGATCGTTCTCCAGGGCCTCCCGGAGCTTATTTTCATCCAGGGTGATGGTAGTAACGTTCTCCGAGGAGAAGGAGGTGTTGATGCCAATCTTCTGCAGTAGGGCGCTGTCCGCCCCGCCGGGCTGGAACACGCTCTGCATCCGCTCATAGAGATTGCGCAGGGTGGAATCGCCGAAGAGGATGCCCTGCTTGGCCCGCTCCTCGTAGTTCTTGATTTCGCTCTCGCTCATGCCGGTCTTCTGCTCCTCGGTGAGGGGCTCGTAGTCCTTGAAGGCGCCGCTGCTGCTGCGGTAGGGCATGGTGGCATACGCGCCGCGGATCTCCGTCATCATCGCGTTGTAATCTTCCACCATGCTCTTCACGGCGTCCACGATCCTGTCGGAGTCGGTAGTGGTTTTGAAGGAGACGGAACCGCCGTCGGACTCATCGAATTTCTCGTTGAACTTGATGGTCATCCCGTCGATCTCCACGCTGTTGGAGCCACGGGTCAGCTCCTTCTCGGTGCCGTTGACCGTCACTCTGAACTTGGCGTCCTGACCGGGGGTATAGGAAACCTCAGGCGCGTATTTTTCATCGAATTCAAGCTCATAGCGTCCGAAGTCCGGGTCCGGATGATCGGCCCACATGTCCACATCGACCTTTTCGCCGCTCTTTTCATTGGCTATTTCCAGCTTGCCGGTGTATTTATTGTAGGAAGCGGCGTAACCGTGATTGAAAATCATGCCGTTTAATTTCTCGGCAACGTCATCAATCGTATCGTCCTTGTTCACGGTGACCGAATAGTCGCCGCTGGCTCCGGGAATTTTGAAATGAACCTTCTCCCCGTCCAGCCAGGAGACGCCGTACGCCTCGCCAAAGGTGCAGTCGCTCTTGTCGCTGAGCTCAGTGGAGCCGAATATGGCCTCCGCCAGGCCCCCGTCGATGGAGATCTGGTTCTCCGAGCCGGTTTCCTTGCTGTTGAACACGAACTCGCGGGTGGTACGGGAATAGCTGACCTTCACCCCGGCTTCGCTGTTGGAATTGATGTCGTTCATGATCTCGGAGAGGGTGCTGTCCTCGGTATAACGGCCGATGGACACGCCGTTGAGCTTGAACTCATAGAGCTGCTTGCCGTCCTCGTCCTTGACCAGCTCGCCATTCTCGTCCTTCAGCTCCAGGCCCTTGAGGCCGTCCTCAGACAGCAGGTCCTTCAGGCTCTTGCTGGTGTTGAGGTAGTTGGTGGCGGTGCGGCCGATGCCCAGCGTCTCGCCCACGCTGGTGTTCATGAGCAGGCTGGAGCCGTTCTTCACCTCGAACTCCAGCTTCAGTCCGCCGTCCGTCGCCACATTGCTTACCTTCAGCTTGTCGCCGAAGGCGGACTTGACACCACTCTGGAGCATATCCGTATAGACCCCGGCCATATCGTCGGTGCTCTTGACGGACTTGCTCTCGCCCTGCTTGGTAATGGTGTACTTATTCTTATCCAGCTTGCTGGTATCGTAGACATAGCTGACGTTGCCGTACTTGTCCTTCACGGTGGAGGGCATCGTAAGCTTATACACGTTGCCGTCCTTGTCCGGCTCGGCCAGCTTCTCGATCTTGGGCATCTGGATGGACTTGGTCACGCCGTCCACGTTGATGTTGATGCTCTTCCCGGACAGATACTCGTAGGCCTTCACATCCTTGATCAGCGCGGTGTCGCCGGTGACCCGGAAGCTCTTCACAGGGTTATCCTTGTCGCTGGTATCCCCGATGCCCAGGGTCCGCTTGACAGAGTCGCTGGCGGAGGAGATGCTGACGCTGTTGCCCGCGCCGGACTTGTCGGAAAAGGAGATGGTGCCGTTGGGATTCACGTCCACGCCGATGCGGTCGGCGGCGGACACTGACTCGCCGTTGGACAGGGTGATCTTCTCGTTGCCCAGCTTCTCCTTAATGAGGTCGGCCACCTTCTGGGCCTTCTCCTGCGCGGTGAGCTCCACCTTGTTGCCGTCCTCGTCCACGCCGATGCGGTCAGTCACCTCGTCGAAGTTGATGCTGACGGACTTGCTGCCGTAAGAGAAGCTCAGGGACCCGGATAGGGTGCCCAGGGTCACGTCGCTGTTGAAGTCCATGGCCTCGCCGGCGGTCACCGTATTGCCGGTGTCGCCGTTGAGCTTGCTGGTGGTCACATACCGCGCGGCGGTAGCCAGCTGGGAGACGCTGTTGAGGATCACGTCGCTGTCCGTGCGGCCGCTGGCGCTGACCTTGTCCGCGTTCTCCCCCTGGGGAGCCACCTTTACAGCGCTCCTGAAGAAGGAGGAGCTGAGGAGGTTGGTGGCGGAGGTATAAGAGGTATACTTGCTGGAGAACGCCGCCATTTTGGAGATAATGCTCCGGTAGGAATCCTGCTTCCACTGGATCTTGGTGGCCTTGTTGTTCAAGGTCTGGATCTTATTCTGGTAGCTTTGGACCAGGCCTTCGATCATGCCCTCGGTATCCATACCGCTGGCCAGGCCGCTGATAATATTGGCGCTGTTATACAGGCTGCTGGTTCCGCTGCTGCCGCTGATACTGCCGATAGATGCCATATCAATCGCTCCTTTATAAAAAAGTCACAGGCTCTTTCAGAAATTTCCCAGAAAAAAAGAATATCCCTCTGTACTTTTTTATCGTCACGTAGTATAGTAAAGTTAAGAGCCACCAAAAAGATTTTGCAGAGCGGAGGGGATATTTTGTCTGCTGTTATCGCAATCACCAACCAAAAGGGCGGCGTGGGAAAGACCACCACCTCCTGCGCCCTGCTGGCCGGCCTGCACCAGATGGGCCGCCGGGTACTGGGCGTGGACCTTGACCCCCAAGGGAGCCTGGGCTTCTGCCTGGGTCTGGATATCGACAACTGCGCCACCGTCTACGACGTGATGAAGGGCGCGCGCAGTATCAAGGAGGTCGTCGTACCGTCAGAGTGCGGGGACATCCTGCCCAGCAACATCCTGCTGAGCGCAGCGGAGCTGGAGTTCAACAGGCCGGGCCGGGAATTCCTGCTGAAAAACGCCCTGGCGGAGGTCCAGGACGACTACGACTATATTATAGTAGATACGCCGCCGGCGCTGAACGTGCTGACGGTAAACGCCTACGTGGTTTCCGACGGGCTGGTCATTCCCATGGCCCCGGAGATCCTGAGCCTTTTGGGCGTGGCCCAGATCCGGGAAACCATCGACACCGTCCGACGGTGCTACAACTCCCGACTGAAGGTGCTGGGCATCCTGCTCAACAAATATAACCAGCGCTTCACCCTCAACCGGGAAGTGCTGGACATGGCCGGTCAGATCGCCGCCCAGCTGGACACCACCGTCTTCGAGGCCAAGATCCGCACCAGCGTCTCAGTGGCGGAGGCGCCCGCCCACGGGGAGAGCGTCCTGAGCTACGCCCCCGCGTCCAAGCCGGCCTCGGACTTCCGCGCCCTGATCGGCGAGATCACCCGGCAGCTGCCCGTCTGATCCCGCCTGCAAAAGACAACCGTTTTAAGGAGAGATCGTGCTTATGGCCAATCCAAAGAAGAATGCCAAAAGCAGCAAGACTGCTCATGTACTGAACCTGCTGGCTCCGGGCGGAGAGAGCGAAGCCATCCGTCCCCCCGCCGTCTCCCAGGCGGAGCCTCCCGCCCCGGAGGCCGCCGGGACTGCGGAGGGAGCGCCCTCTCCCGAGAGCGTTTCACCACCGGCGGAGGGTGCTGTCAGCGCCGTCCGTCCCCTGGCGCCTCCCATTCTGGAGGTAGCCCGCAGCAATGACGAGCAGGTTTCCCTGCAGATCAAGGACGCGCTGGAAAGCGAGCTGCTGAGCGAGCTGGAGACTGCCTCCAGCGCAGACGAACCGGAAGCTGAACCAGAATCGGAGCTTGTACCCGAGCCCGAACCTGAGCCGGTACCCGAGCCCGAACCC
>VSNB01000143.1 GCA_009774055.1 Clostridiales bacterium | reverse complement strand
TTCCCGCCCAGCACCCACCCCAAACTGGGCGTTTGCAGCAGGCACCAGGGGTTTCACAGCTATGCCCTTTAAAGGATTTTTAGGCCCTTCTTCGGAAGCGGCAGATCTGACTAGGATACTGCACCGTCGTTTAGCAGGGACAGTATACCACATCCCATCTGAATATGCAAGCGATCATACAAAATTTTCTATATATTTACAGCTTATTCACAATGCCCCCTTTCCCTCCCGCCGGGCCGCATCCTGCGACCCAATAAAGGAATTGTATTCTTTTAATTCGCATAAAACCCGCCGGGGATGAGCCATCCCCGGCGGGCTCATGAAGGCCCATCCTCGTCCTCCACATATTCCAGAATATCCCCGGGCTGGCAACGCAGGACCTTGCAGATTGCGTCCAATGTACTGAAGCGGATGGCTTTTACCTTTCCTGTTTTCAAATAGGATAGGTTGACATTGGAGATGCCGACCTGGGCCGCCAGGTCATTGAGCCGCATCTTTCTGTCCGCCAGCACCCGGTCAAGCCGAATAATAATCATAACGTATGATCCACTTCATCCTGTAAATGCACCCCGTAATGAATGATATATGCGGCTACGATGAAGGCGATGCCGGGAATGAGCATATTCAGCATAGCCTGCCCCGTGGCAATGGACAGCCGGTTATCTGAAACAAGATTGGTGAGCCAGCAGATCAGCAGCTTGATGAACGGAACAACGACCGCCGCCGCAAATTGAAGCAGACCATAAAAAAGCAGACAGCAGGCGTTTTCCTCTGTAAAAACCCGCCCCTTGTGTATGTTGGAGAAAACACGGCTCAAAAACCAGAAGGCAAACATAATGGGAACCGTATGGACGGCATACATGAGCGCAAGTCCGATCTGAACCGCCAAGTCGATTTGGTCGCTGTCCCCCGTCCAAACATGAATATCATCGCCCATATGGACGGTCATACCCCGGGAAAGCGGATCATGATCCGCTTCCGCATAGATCGCACGTTCAAAATGTTCCGTGCTTGTATGGAGGGAAAAGGTCTGGCGCCCCATAAAGCTGAGGACCGTACACAGGGCAAGAAAGCCGATCAGAAAATAGAAGACAATCTGCATACACCTGGCGGCACGCCTCGCAAACCGCTCATTTATGAGCTTTTGAACAAATTTCATCACCATCACCTCAGGACTATGATACCATATAAATTCGCGACTGTCAATTATATTTTAATGTTTATCATTAATTTATTATCGTTAAACTACTTCCTCCGCTCCATAGCGGCAAAAAAGCCGGCGCAGCTCAACGCCGCGCCGGCTTTCCGCCGTAATCGCTCTTTTACGTTTAGTTCTTATAAACCGCCATCATGCCCTTGTACGTCATGTAGCAGTCCAGCTTGGCCACCACCTCGAAGGGGGCGTGCATCGCCAGCACCGGCACACCGGCGTCCAGGGTATCGATGTTCCGGTTGGCCATGTAGCAAGCCACGGTGCCGCCGCCGCCGGCGTCCACCTTGCCCAGCTCCGCCATCTGCCAGATAACACCGTTCTCGTCAAAGATCCGGCGGGCGTAGGCCACCAGCTCCGCAGAGGCGTCGGACGCGCCGCCCTTGCCGCCGCTGCCGGTGTACTTGCACAGGCCGACGCCGTAGTTGAGGAAGGAGGCGTTGCGCTTCTCGTACACATCGCCGAAATTGGGGTCGAAGGCCGCCGTCACGTCGGCGGACAGGCAGAAGCTCTTCTCCAGGCACACCCGCACCGGCACGTTCTGGCTGTCGCACAGGTCCTCCATGAAGGTGTCGAAGGCCGCCGTCAGCATACCGGACACGCCCACGGAGCCGATCTCCTCTTTATCCGCCAGCACGCACACAGAGGTCTTCCCGGGGACCTCATCCAGATCCAGCAGCGCCTTCAAGGCGGCGTAGCCGCACACACGGTCATCGTGGCCGTACGCACCGATCATGCTGCGGTCCAGGCCAATGTCCGATGCGTTCGTCGCCGGGACGGCCTCCAGCTCGGCGGAGATAAAGTCGTCCTCAGTGAAGCCGTACTTCTCATACAGCAGCTTCATGACCGCCAGCTTCACCCGGTCCTTCTCCTCGCCCGCCAGGGGTTCCGTACCTACCAGGAGGTTCAGCTGCTCGCCGCCGATGCCCTCAGCCAGAGTTTTCTTGGACTGTTCCCTGCCCAGATGGGGCAGCAGATCGTTGATAACCAGCTTGGGTTCGTCGCCCTCGCCGATCGCCACCTTGACTGTCTTCCCATCCTTCAGCGCCACGATGCCGCGGAGCTCCAGAGGGATGGTCACCCACTGATACTTCCGGATGCCGCCATAATAATGGGTCTTGAGGTAGGCCATCTCACTCTCTTCATAGAGGGGGCTGGGCTTCAGGTCCAGACGGGGGCTGTCGATGTGGGCGGCGGTGATCTGCGCGCCCTCGGCCAGGCTCTTCTGTCCGATAACCGCCAGCATCAACATCTTGCCCCGGTTGTCCAAGTACACCTTGTCGCCGCTCTTGAGCTCCATGCCCCGCACATAGGGACGAAAACCCTTCTCCTCCGCCAGCCGGATGCCCTCCTGAACGCACTCCCGCTCCGTCTTGCCGGCATCCAGGAACGCCTTGTAGCCCTGGCAGTAGCGGTCCATCGCCTCCCTCTCCTCGGCAGGCATCAGGTCATAGCCGTTCTTCTTGTTCGTGAGCAGCTTCTCTTTCCATTCCTTCGCTTCCATCGTCGTCTTCTCCTTTTTCATAAATTTCCAAAAGATTTTGGAAGAATGAACGCATCAGCGCCTCGAAGGCCTCCCGGTCCTCCTCCTGGTTCTCCAGCAGGAAGGTGCACTTGCCCCGATACCAGTCCGCCGGCTTTTGGGCCGCGATTCTGGCTCGGGCCTGCTCCTCGGTCAGGCCGTCCCGGACCATAATGCGTTTCAAACGGATGGCGGGCGCCGCCGTCACGGCTACCGTGGCGTCGCACAACCCCCCCATACCGGATTCTACCAGATTTATGGCATCAATAGCAAGTCCTTTTTGTGAACAATCTCGAATTTTTTGTTCCACCGCTGCGGACACGGCGGGAAACACCACACCGTTGAGCTTTTTCAGCTCCCGCGCATCGCCGAACACCCGCTCCGCCACCGCCCGCCGGTCCAGGCTTCCGTCCGGCAGGAACACCTCGCCGAAGGCTTCCCGCAGGCCCCGCCGCAGCCCCTCGTCCGTCTGCAGCAGCCGGTAGTACAGCGCGTCGCAGTCCACGATCTCGAACCCCAGCTCCGCCAGTACGTCCAGTGCCGTGGTTTTTCCCGCCCCGGTGGGGCCGGTAATGCCGATAACGGTCACCGCTCTGCCTCCCCCGCTTCGATTACCTGAAAGCCCGCCGCCTTTTTCAGCCGGTTGGCTACCGCCAGCCCCAGGCCCTCGTCTCCGGGGCATTGGGCAAAGATCGCCGTCACCTCCGTGCTGTCAAAGGCCCGGAGGGCGTCAAACACCCGTCTCGCCTGCTCACCCGGGTCCCGGCTGGACCCGATGGCCTCCACCACAGCCCCCGGGAAGCTGTCCGCATATTCATCGAAGCAGATCACGCCGGTATGCGCCTCAATCCGCTCCCGGATGTATCGGGCGGTCCGTCCGCCCTCTCCCGCCACCACTGCAACGGGGGCCTTGGGCGCATAGTGTCGGTACTTCATCCCCGGCGCCTTGGGCTTCTCTCCGGCGGACAGGGGCGCGAGCACCGCCTTGTCCACCGCTACCTCTCCCAGCACCTCCCGCAGGGCCTCCAGGGGCAGTCCGCCGGGCCGCAGCAGCCTGGGAACGGGAGCGGTCAGGTCCACAATGGTGGACTCCACCCCCACTCCGCAGGGGCCTCCGTCCACAATGGCGTCGATCCGCCCAGCCATATCCTCCAGCATATGGGCGGCGCAGGTGGGGCTGGGCCGCCCGGAGCGGTTTCCGCTGGGAGCGGCCACCGGCGCTCCCGCAGAGCGGATGATCTCCAGGGTCACCGGATGGTTGGGGCACCGCACCCCCACCGTGTTCAGCCCGCAGGTCACCGCGTCCGGCACGCACTCCCGTCGGGGCAGGATCATGGTCAGGGGCCCCGGCCAGAACCGCTCCGCCAGAATATATGCCGTATCCGGAACATCGCGGCAGTACCGTTCCAGCCAGGATGCCTCCGGCACGTGGAGAATGAGGGGGTTGTCCTGGGGACGGCCCTTGGCCTCAAAGATCCGGCCCACGGCCTCGGGATTCAGTCCGTCGCCCCCCAGGCCGTAGACCGTCTCCGTAGGGATGCCCAGCAGGCCGCCGTCCCGGAGGATGGCTGCGGCTACTGCAATATCCTGTTTGGTCAGAAGCTTCGTTTCCATCTCAACGTTTCAGCTCCATGGTTGTAAAATCGTAAATTCCACCGTTGGTAGATACTTTGGCAATTCCGGTTTTTACAAACCCTGCCCGCTCATAAACCTTGACCGCCCTTTGGTTGAAGGACGCCACATCCAGCTTGATTCTCTCAAACGAATAATTTTCCCGAACAAACCGGAGGATTTCCTCCAGAAAGGCTCCGCCTCTCCCCCGCCCGGTCAGGTCCGGACGCAAGCCGAGGCCGATTTCCACGTCCGCGCCCTCCTGCTCCGCGCAGAAAAAGCCGGTCAGCTCGTCCCCGTTGAAGACGGAGAAATACCGGTTCCCCCGCTTCTCCGGAGTCACGATCTCCTCGTAGTCCTCCGGGTCTGCCGTCATATCGTAAAAGGCGTACTCTCCGTCATACTTCCAGCGTTCCGCGATCTCCAGGGCCTCGGACTGCTCCATTTTCTTGATTGTCATGGGTTCACTCCCCCGCTTCCGCCAATTTCGCCGCCTGCTCAACGGTGGTCAGGGCGTCAATAATCGGGTCAAGCCCGCCGTTGATAACGGAATCTATGGCAAAATTCTTGTTGTCGCCCGTCAGCCGGTGATCTGTCACCCGCCCCTGGGGGAAATTGTACGTCCGAATCCGCTCGGACCGATCCCCGGATCCCACCTGGCTCCGCCGCTGGGCGGCGATGGCGGCGTTCTGCTTCTCCAGCTCCGCCTCGTAGAGGCGGGTCCGCAGAATCTGCATGGCCCGGTCCTTGTTCTTGTACTGGCTCCGCTCGTCCTGGCACTCCACCACCACGCCGGTGGGCAGGTGGGTGATCCGGATGGCGGACTCCGTCTTGTTGATGTGCTGGCCCCCCGCACCGGAGGAGCGGAAGGTATCAATTTTCAGATCGCCCGGATCAATATGAAAGTCCACCTCCTCTGCCTCCGGCAGCACCGCCACCGTGGCGGCGGAGGTCTGGATGCGGCCCGAGGACTCCGTTACCGGCACCCGCTGGACCCGATGGGCCCCGCTCTCATACTTGAGCCTGGACCAGGCCCCCTCGCCCTCGATGATGCACTCGATGGTCTTGATGCCACCCAGCTCCGTCTCGCTGCGGCTGGTTACCTCCAGCTTCCAGCCCTGACTCTCCGCATACATTGCGTACATCCGGAAAAGGTCGGCGGCAAAGAGCATGGCCTCCTCGCCGCCAACGCCGCCGCGGATCTCCATCACCACATTCTTCCCATCGTTGGGGTCCCTGGGCAGCAGCAGGATCTTCAATTCCTCCCGCAGCCGCTCCATCTCCGTCTTGGCCTCTTGGAGCTCCTCCTGGGCCATTTCCTTCATTTCCGGGTCCCCCAGCAGCTCCTGGGCGGCGTCCCGGTCCGCCTCCGCCTTCCGGTAGGCCCGGTAGGCCAGAACCACCGGCTCCAGCTCCTTCTGCTCCTTAGTCAGCCGGCGCAGCAGGTCCGGGTCGCCGTAGGTGGCGGGGTCCTCCATCTGGCTGACGATGGCTTCCATCCGGTCCGATATGGCTTGCAGTTTATCCAGCATTGTCCGCTTTCTCCTTTCCCCCGTCCCGGATGCTGGCCAGGAACTCATCCCGCCAGAAGGTGGAGCCCACCGTGTTGGGCCGGATGGTCACGGCGGACACCCTGGGCGTACGGACGTACATGTCCATCTGGTCAAAGACCTCCTCGTAGCGGACCTCGCTGCTGCGGGTGATCACATAGGCGGTTTTCCGCATTTCCTCGCCGTACTGGGACAAAAAGCTCCGCACCGGGGCGGAGCACCGCCCCGCCCATACCGGGGTGCCAATAATCACCAGGTCGTAGACCCCCAGGGGAAAGGCGGTCTTGATGGGCTTTACCGGCGGCAGGCGGCGGGACATGGCCTGCATCCCGCTGCGGAGCCAGCCCTTCAGTCCGGCGCGGTCCACGCCGTCATCCAGCTTCACCAGCTCGCATTTGAGCTCCTGGGCGATCTCCTTCATCAGCTTTTCCGTATTCCCGGTCCTGCTGTAATAGACGCAAAGTGTGTAGGGCATATTTTCTCTCCTTTTTACCGAAAAACGATGGCCTCCGCCACGCCGAACGCTTCCCGAATGTAATAATTCGCTGTCAGCGGCAGATACCGGACCGGCAGCGCCGCCGCCACCGGCACCATATTCCCCGTCATATACATTGATGCGCGGCACAGATGGTAATCGCTGGTCACAACCGCAATCGCGGCGGCGGGGTCCATTCCCCGCTCCGCCAGCATCGCCAGGGAGTAACCGATATTCTCCTGTGTGTTGTCCGCCTGCTCCTCCAGCCAGATCCGTTCCGGCTCTATTCCCCTGCCAATCAGCCAGTCCGCCATGCACCGGGCCTCGGAAATATCCTCCCCCTGCCCCCGGGAACCGGAGACGATGATGGGAATATCCGGCTTGTCCTGCACATAGGCCAGCGCGGCCTCCAGCCTGACCTGCAGGCTCAGAGACGGTACGGTCCCGTTGACCCCGGCCCCCAGGACGATCACCGCCGTTACCGGCGTCTCTGTATCCGTCCGGGCCCAGGAGATCACCCGAACCTCCAGCACAGCGAAGAACGCAAACCCGGCCGCCAAAAGAGCCAGAAGCATGCGCCTTGCCCACAGCGCCCATCGATGACGCTCCTTCCACCGGGTCAACAGAGCAAAAACCATCAGCGCCGCCGCCGCGCAGCAAAACAGAAATCCCGTAAACCGTACCGCTGTATAGACGGTCAGCATCAAAGCGCCCAGAATCAGGCACACACCTGCCAGCATATAGCAAATTTTTTCGGTTTTCTTCATCTATGCTCCCAATTTTCTTATTTTCCCGTTACCGTGCGGCAACCGCAGACACCACCGGCAATACGGAGCGCATTGGCCGCCCGCCTAGGACTCGGCCTCCTCGGCCAGCTTCTCCCAGCGGTCCATCAGCTCCAGGAGCTTCGCATCCAGCTCCTCCTTCTTGGCATAGGCTTCGCTGTATTTCTCATAGTCGCAGGCATTGGCCTCCATCTCGGCTTCCGCCGCCCTGATCTCCGCCTCCAGCTTCTCCATATCCCTCTCGCAGATGGCCAGCTGCTTCCGGGCGTTCTGCTGGGCGCGGCTTCCCTTGGGGGCGGGCTTGGACCTGTCCTCTTTTTTCTCCTGCTTCGGCTGGGACTGGGCCAGCGTTTTCTCCCGCTCCTTGATCTCCTTATAGCGGGGGAACGAAACCGGATAGTCCGTAATCACGCCGTCCTCCAGCTCCCAGATCCGGGTGGCAAAGCGGTTAATGAAGTATCGGTCATGGCTGACGAACAGCAGCGCGCCCTCGTAAGCCTCCACCGCCTCCTCAATCCACTCTCTGCTGGCGATGTCCAGATGGTTCGTAGGCTCGTCCAGGACCAACAGATTGATCTCCTCATCCATCAACATGCACAGCCGCAGGCGGCTCTGCTCGCCGCCGGAGAGAACGGAAACAGGCTTAAACACGTCCTCCCCCCGGAAATTGAATGCTCCCAGGCGGTCCCGGGCGATCTGGGTGGTCATGCCCCGCTTGGCGTAGAGCATGGTGTCCACCAGATTCCGGTGGGGATTGTCAAAATGGATGATCTGTGGCAGATAGGCCACCCGGACCGTAGGCCCGAAGCGGACCCGCCCCCCGTCCGCCTGTTCCTCTCCCATAAAAATCTTCAGCAACGTGGATTTCCCCGTGCCATTGTCACCGATGAGCGCAATGCGCTCGCCGCCCTCCACCAGCAGGTTCAGATCACGGAACAACCGCCGCTCTCCGAAGGATTTCTCCAGGTCCTTGATGTGTATCACCTCATCGCCGGAGAACTCCCGCTCCCCAAAACGCTGGGTCATGGCCTTGGCCTTGGAGGGCTTTTCGGTCTGACGGATGCGCTCAATACGCCGCTCCATGGAGAAAGCCCGCTTGTGGAGCTTATCCGCACCCATGAAGGCCCAGAGGTGGAGCTTGTCCGCCGCCTCCTGGAGCTGCTTGATCTTGGCCTGCTCTTTTTCGTACTGCTTGAGCCGCTCCTGATAGCGGCGTTCCTTTTCGATGGCGTAAAAGGTGTAGTTGCCCGGATAAAACTCAGCCTTGCCATCCAGGATCTCAATGACCCGGTTGATGGTTCTGTCCAGGAAATAGCGGTCATGGCTGATGGCGACCACGGTTCCCTTGAACCGGCGGACATAGT
>VSNB01000142.1 GCA_009774055.1 Clostridiales bacterium | reverse complement strand
CAGTGTGACCGTATCATAGTTGCCCTCGGAAAAATCGTCAGCGCGTGACAGCTTGATGCCCTTGCCGTCGTGCCATTCGTCAAATCCAATGTAGCCATGCCCGCCGATGCCGTATTCATTTTTCAGAAAGGCAATACACTCGGCGGCATCATGCCCCTGCATGAAATAGGAGTAGATACGGAATTTTCCCTCGGAAACGCCGGAGCCGCCGGTGAGCTGGCGGGTGATTTCGTCCTCGGTGACAAATGCGCCACGGGCAGGGGAGAAGCCCTCCACCGCCTGAAATGCCGTCACCGGTTTGTCCATATCGGTCAGGCGGGCGAATAACTCAAAGGGCGGCGTTTGCTGGCGGAAGCGCAGCAGCCTGGGATTCTCCTGATGGGCGCTTGCAAATTGCTTTACCTCCTGCGCGATTTTGGCGCGTTCTGACGGGTCTTTTAAGAGTGAGGCAATCTTCTCCGTGCTGTCCGGGAAACCGCCGTACAGCGCGTCGATGGTGGGCATGAAGCCCTTTTCCCTTGCTTCCCCGCTGAAATCCTGACGCAGATACCACAGCTTTGCAGACAGTTCCTGAAATTCATTATCCCGCGCCGTGTCGATTTTGTCCTGGCTGGCAAACTGGCCGTCTTTCAGAAGCTGGCTGATCTGCGCCGCTGCCTGCTTCCATGTGACGAGGGAACCGCCCCCGGCAGAACGCCCCGGCGCGATGTGGATGCCGCTTTGACTGAACCACAGGGAATACTCATGCCCCGCGATGTTAAGCCCTTTGCCGCCAGTACGGTATTCCTTTTGCAGAAAATCGGCGGCAAGCTGTTCCGGCGGGTTCTTCTGGAAAAAGGCCACGATACGCAGGATGCTGTTTCGCTCATTGCCGCCGCTGGTGAGGGCGCGTCCAATGACAGCATCCGTCACTTTTCCGGCGGAAACTGCGGGGCGGAGTTCCTGCTCGGTTTTCTGCACATGGGCGATGGTTTCAATCTGCTGTTCCACGGTCGGGAATAGGGAAAACTGCGTGAATATCGGCTCCGCAGACGCAGAAACGGCGGGCTGTTCGCCCGCCGCCTGTTGGTTTTCCTGATTTACTTGTAGACGATCTCGCTCAGTACCATTTCCTCCGCCTGTACTATGAAGCTGTTCACTGCCTGCACCCATCCCATCTGGTCGCGGGCTTTCATCGCTTCGTCCACGCCCGCCTGTTTCTTGAGGTCTGTCACGATCCGGTCTATCTGCTCCTGCGCCTGCCGGTCGATCTCCCGTAAGTGGGGTTCCAGCCGCCCGGTCAGCAGCATCGAGGTGTATGTCCCCTTGTGCTGTTCCTGAAGAAAGGTCTGCCGCATCCGCCCGTACTTGCCCAGCGGCATTTCCTCCATCTCGTCCTCCCCGTCCATCATCAGGTCGGGAATCTGGTAATCGCCCATCTTCCTGTATGCCAGTTCTGCCATGTTCTATGCTCCTTTCTTCACTTTCACGCTTTAACGTGCTAAATTCTTTCCCGCTCTCAGTATAGCCGATCACCGGCTCTTTTGCAAGGGGTTTTTCCATATTTTTTTGATGGTTCTGCGCTTTTTCTTTCTCGGCCCGCAGGATGCCCTTTTTCACTTCCAGCAGCATATTCATGGACACTTCGCTGGTGGCGCTGCCTAAGTGGTGGAGGACGGCGGGCGTGGAAAATTCGCTGATGCCGTCAAAATCTTCATCGTCCAGATAGTCGGCGGCGTTAAGGCCGCAGCGGGTGAGGAGCGTGTACTGGACGCTGGCCGTCAGGAGGTTGCGGAAACGCACTTCCAGATTGAGGCCGTCCAGTTCCTCCAAAAAACTGCCCTGGGTATCGTAGGCAAGGTCGGCTAAAAGTTCGCGGTACACTTCCTCTACCGCGTGTCTGGCCTGCTCCATCAGAGCCTGCCCGATGTCCCGGCTTTCCGTTTCGCCGTACCGCCCCGCGAGCGTATCCAGGACGGCGGCGTGGTGTTCGTCTTTCAGTTCCCAAAGATAGGGCATCCTTGCGCCGCGCACCGGGCGGGTATCCTCCACATCGAACACATAGGTCAGGCGCGGGCGGATGCCGTCCTTGCGGATTAAGGCGATGCCCTTGGAGCCGGCCTTGACCCAGCGCCGCATATCCTCGTTCCACTGTTCCATGCTGGCGCAGGCGGTGGCATCGGGACGCTGGGCGTAAATCAGAAGCTGCTCGTCAAACGAGTATTTCTAAAGATATTGTCAAGGGGGAATGTGAGATTTTGTCCATCGTTACATTTTTGCAATAGAGTTTGCTCTGTATCTTGACAAGTAGTTTTCCGTATGTTAGGATAAAAACAGTTGAAGAGGTCTTTCCAGAGTCTTTTCACAGCAATTACTCGGACCACTCCTTTTGGAGTTAAGGCCATACGGACAGCCGGGTCCACTGCCGATTGGCAGCCTTGTGTTGCCTTATTGATTGAGTTAAAAGCTCAAATTTTATAAGTTGGTTACTTCATAACCGAAATGCGCTGTGTGCGCAGACTTGTGAAACGGTCAATAAGAGTAGTAAAAGTAGTATTGCTATATAGACTCTGATCTCTCCGTCTTATCTGAACTCCTTCTTTCCCCGTTTTCCCTCATTCTTTGTATTGTTTCCCGGTTGCGGATATTGGGTAGAAAACGGAAGGCTCGAAGTTTATCAGATGATTACCGCAAGCTGTGCAAAACGTGCAGCTTGCGGTTTTGTTTTTGCCAACATTCAGGAAGAAGGAGTGGGAAAGAAATTGAACAATCCTCAAGCGCATCCAAATCAAAGCCGTGCGCCCATTTATGAGGCGTTGGAAGCGTTCCGGCAAATGCGGGTGGTTCCATTCGACGTGCCGGGACACAAGCGAGGGCGGGGAAATCCCGAGCTAACCGCTTTCCTGGGTCAGCAGTGCGTGGGGGTGGATGTAAACAGCATGAAGCCCCTGGACAATCTCTGCCACCCGGTATCAGTGATCCGGGAGGCGGAAGAACTGGCGGCGGACGCCTTTGGCGCGGCCCAAGCTTTTCTCATGGTGGGCGGAACCACCAGCTCCGTACAGAGTATGGTACTGGCCACCTGCAAGCGTGGGGATGAAATCATCCTGCCTCGCAACGTCCATAAAAGCGTCATCAACGCACTGGTTCTGTGCGGCGCGGTTCCGGTGTATGTCAATCCGGAGGTGGATCAGCGCCTGGGCATCTCCCTGGGAATGCGGCGGAATCAGATTGCCAAAGCCATTGCCGAACATCCCAACGCCGTGGCTGTGCTGGTAAACAATCCGACCTATTACGGTGTTTGCAGCGACCTGCGGGCCATTGTCCGAATGGCCCATGAAGCCGGGATGCGCTGTTTGGCCGACGAGGCCCATGGGACGCATTTCTATTTTGGCGGCGGGCTTCCGATGTCCGCTATGGCGGCAGGAGCGGATATGGCCTCGGTATCCATGCACAAGAGCGGCGGCAGTCTGACCCAGTCCAGCCTGCTGCTGGTGGGACCCGACGTTCATGCGGGGTATGTCCGTCAAATCATCAATCTGACTCAGACCACTTCGGGCAGCTACCTCCTGATGTCCAGCCTGGACATCAGCCGCCGCAACCTGGCCCTGCGCGGCCGGAAGGTGTTTCACCAGGTGGCGGACATGGCCGAGTACGCCCGGCAGGAGATTAACATCGTGGGCGGCTACTATGCCTTTGGCCGAGAGCTGATGAACGGAGACTCCATATTCGACTTTGATACCACCAAACTCAGCGTCCACACGTTGGACATTGGACTGGCGGGCATTGAGGTGTATGACATCCTGCGTGATGAGTATGACATTCAAATCGAGTTTGGCGACATCGGCAACATTTTGGCCTATCTCTCGATAGGGGACAGGCCCCAGGAGGTGGAGCGGCTGGTCAGCGCCCTGGCTGAGATACGCCGGCGCTATCAGAAGGACCGGACGGGCCTTCTGAGCCAGGAATATGTGGAGCCGGAGGTAGTGTCCAGCCCCCAGGAGGCGTTCTATGCGGAGAAGGTCAGCCTCCCTCTGGCGGAGGCAAAGGGCAGGGTGTGCAGCGAGTTTGTCATGTGCTACCCGCCGGGAATACCTCTGCTGGCTCCCGGAGAACGGGTCACTGCGGAAATATTGGAGCATATCCGCTACGCAAAGGACAAGGGATGCAGCATGACCGGGCCGGAGGACCCGGATTTGGAGTATCTGAATGTTCTGGTATGATGAAAGGAGCAGCTTATGGAAATGTGGTTCAGCGAATTCCATACGCCGGATGTGAAGCACAGCATCCGGGTCGACCGGCATCTTTACTCCAAACAGAGTGACTATCAACGCATCGACATTTTCGAGACGCCGGAGTTTGGCCGGGTGCTGACCCTGGACGGCAACGTGATGCTGACGGAGCGAGACGAATTCATCTACGATGAGATGATCACCCATGTGCCCATGGCAGTGCATCCCGGCATCAAGGACATATTGGTCATCGGCGCGGGGGACGGCGGCGTGGTGCGGGAGCTGACCCGGTATGACCGGGTAGAGTGCATCGACTTGGTGGAGATGGACCCCCAGGTGGTGGAGGCCTGCCGGACCTATCTGCCCAGCAACGCCTGCCGGATGGACGACCGGCGGGTACATATCCACTTTGAGAATGCGCTGAAATTTATCCGGCGGCGGGAGACGGCCTACGACCTCATCATCGTAGACTCCACCGATCCCTTCGGCCCCTCCGAGGGGCTGTTCACCCGGGAGTTTTACGGAAGCTGCCACAATGCGCTGCGCGATGATGGGATCATGGTCAACCAGCAGGGCAGCCCCTTCTACGCCGAAGATGCCGAGGCCATGCAGCGCAGTCACAAGCGCATTGTCAACACCTTTCCAATCAGCCGGGTGTACCAGGCCCACATCCCCACTTATGCGGCGGGCTACTGGCTGTTCGGGTTTGCCAGCAAGAAATACCACCCAACCAACGATTTGGACACGGAGGCGTGGCGGAAGCTGAACCTGCACACGCGCTACTACACCCCCAAGCTCCATATTGGCGCGTTCTGCCTGCCCGCATTTTTGGAGGAGATGCTGCGGGAGGTGGAGGAATAGACCATGCTGAAACCAAATATCGAGAATTTTGTCGGCTGTGACTGCAAATATGACCGGGCGCGAATCGTCCTCTATGGTGCGCCCTTCGACTCTACTACCAGTTTCCGGCCCGGCGCACGGTTTGGTCCCGCCGCTATGCGGCACGAGAGCTTCGGGCTGGAAACCTACAGTCCCTACCAGAATGCCGATTTAACGGACTGTGCTGTATTCGACAGCGGAGACATAGAACTATGCTTCGGCAGCGCGGAGACGGCACTGGCGGATATTGAAAACCGTGCCGCCGGTATATTGCGGGACGGGAAATTTCCTCTGCTGCTGGGTGGCGAGCATCTGGTCACACTGGGGGCGGTGCGGACGATGGTGAAGCAGTATCCGGACCTCCACATCGTCCATTTCGATGCCCACGCCGATCTGCGGGATGACTATCTGGGGGCAAAGCTGTCCCATGCCTGCGTCCTGCGGCGCTGTCATGAACTGCTGGGAGATGGATGTATCCACCAGTTTTGCATCCGCAGCGGAGAACGGGATGAGTTCCAATTTGCCAAAGAACACACAGATCTGCATCTCTTTTCCTTTGACGGACTGGAAGAAACCGTTTCTGCCCTGCGAGAGCGGGAAACGCCCGTCTATCTCACCGTTGATCTGGATTGTCTGGACCCCTCCACCTTTCCCGGAACGGGTACGCCGGAGGCGGGCGGCGTTCGTTTTCTTCAGCTGCTGGCGGCCATCCAGACGGTTTGCACCGCCCATGTGGTGGGAGCTGATGTCAACGAACTGGCCCCTATGCTGGACACCAGCGGCGTATCTACCGCCACTGCTTGTAAGGTACTGCGGGAATTGATCCTCGCTTTATATAAAAACCAATTTTGATAAAGGAGATTACCCAACATGAGCAAAGTTCTTGTTATTGGCTGCGGCGGTGTCGCGTCCGTTGCTATCCACAAATGCTGTCAGGTCAGCGAGGTGTTTAGCGAACTGTGCATTGCCAGCCGCACGAAATCCAAGTGCGACAAGTTGGCCGCAGAGCTGGCGCCAAAGACCGCTACCAAAATCACCACCGCCCAGGTGGATGCGGATGATGTGCGGCAGGTCATTGACCTCATCCGCGCATACAAACCCGATCTGGTGATGAACATCGCCCTGCCCTATCAGGACCTGACCATTATGGATGCCTGTCTGGCCTGCGGGGTCAACTACATGGACACCGCAAACTACGAGCCGGAGGACACAGATGATCCGGAATGGCGGGCCATTTATGAAAAGCGGTGCAAGGAGGCAGGCTTCTCCGCCTACTTCGACTACAGTTGGCAGTGGGCCTACCGGAAGAAATTCGAGGAAGCGGGTCTGACGGCGTTGCTGGGCTGCGGCTTCGATCCCGGCGTGACCCAAGCCTACTGCGCCTATGCCAAGAAGCATGAGTTCGATGCCATTGACACCATAGACATTCTGGACTGCAACGGCGGCGACCACGGCTACGCCTTCGCCACCAACTTCAACCCGGAGGTCAATCTGCGGGAGGTTTCCGCTCCCGGAAGCTATTGGGAGGACGGACACTGGGTGGAAATCCCCCCTATGAGCATCAAGCGGGAATACGACTTCGACCAGGTGGGCCGCAAGGATATGTACCTGCTCCACCACGAGGAGATTGAGAGTCTGGCTCTGAATATTCCGGAGGTACAGCGCATCCGCTTCTTTATGACCTTTGGACAGAGCTACCTGGATCATATGCGCTGCCTGGAGAATGTGGGGATGCTGTCCACCAGCCCGGTGGAATTTGAGGGACAGCAGATCGTACCGATCAAGTTTCTGAAAGCTCTGCTGCCCGATCCGGCCAGCTTGGGTCCCCGGACAAAGGGAAAAACCAACATCGGCTGCATCTTTACCGGCAAGAAAGACGGTCAAGACAAGACCTATTACATCTACAATGTCTGCGACCACCAGGAGTGCTTCCGGGAGGTGGGCAGTCAGGCCATCAGCTATACCACCGGCGTACCCGCCATGTGCGGTGCGCTGATGCTGCTGACCGGGAAATGGAGCAAGCCGGGAGTCTACACGGTGGAGGAGTTCGATCCTGATCCCTTCCTGACTGCGCTGGATAAGTACGGCCTGCCCAGGAGCGAGAGCCGGACGCCGGTCCTGGTGGATTGATGGAAAATTGCGGTATGAAAGAAAGCCGCCCAGCCTTCACGGGCCTGGGCGGTTTGTCCCCGCAAGAACTGTTTGGCGAACTGCCCACACCATGCTACATCCTGGATGATGCCATGCTCCTCCGGAACGGTGAAATTTTGGCGGGAGTAGCGGAGCGCACCGGCTGTAAAATTTTGCTGGCGCAGAAAGCGTTTTCTAATTACAGCCTGTATCCTGTTCTGGCTCCCTATCTGGCTGGGACAGAGGCCAGCGGGCTGTATGAGGCCCGGTTAGGCCGGGAGGAAATGCCGGGAAAAGAAGTCCATGTTTTCTGCGGAGCATATCGGGCGGATGAATTTGAGGAACTACTGGAATATGCGGATCATATCGTGTTCAACTCCCCGCGTCAGCTGGAGCGGTTCGGTCCCCTCGCCAGAGATGCCGGAAAAAGCATCGGTCTGCGCATCAATCCGGAGTGTTCTACTCAGGAAGGACATGCCATCTATGATCCCTGCGCTCCCGGCAGCCGCTTGGGAACTACCCGCACTCAATGGGACGCAGGGATTACACCGCAGCTGCTGGCCCTTTTGGACGGCTTACATTTCCATACCCTTTGTGAGCAAGATGCTGACGCATTGGATGTCACGCTGAGAGCTGTAGAGGAGCGGTTCGGCGATGTGCTTCCCAAGATGAAATGGCTCAACTTCGGCGGCGGGCATCATATCACCCGTCCGGGATATGATATTCCCCGGTTGGAACGGTGCGTCAATGCGGCACAGGAAAAATGGGATGTTCAAGTCTATTTGGAACCGGGGGAAGCCTGCGCGTTGAATGCGGGCTATCTTGCGGCCAGAGTGCTGGACGTGCTGCAAAACGGCGAAATACAGATTGCCATATTAGACGCCAGCGCAGCCTGCCATATGCCGGATGTTTTGGAGATGCCTTACCGTCCGCCGCTGTATGGCGCGGGAAAACCGGAGGCGCTGCCGCACGCCTTCCGCCTGGGCGGGCCTACCTGTCTTGCCGGGGACATTATCGGAGATTACAGTTTCGCCGCGCCGTTGCGGGAGGGCGATCTTCTCCTGTTTGGCGATATGGCGATCTATACCACCTGTAAGAACAATACGTTCAATGGTATGCCACTGCCAGACATATTTGTCTTACATGACAGCGGAAAACTGCAACGTCTGCGAACCTTTGGATATGCGGATTTCAAACAACGCTTGGGTTGATAAAATTAAGACTTTTTAGTAGTGGCAAGCAATGCGCCGGTATATACCCGGCGCGTGCTTGTTGGTGGCTGACCGCCCCCAAACCCCTGTAAAACCGGGC
>VSNB01000141.1 GCA_009774055.1 Clostridiales bacterium | reverse complement strand
AGAAGCAACGATTCTGCGACGGCCACATCGAGTGGCCGCGCAGAATGGATCGTGCATGACCGCTCGATGCGGTCATGAATCATCGTTGCCGTGCGGCAAAAGTAGGCCGCCGTCCGGGCGCGGGAGCCCGGGACTTTCGTAAACGGAAAATTTCCCGTTCGCCGCCCGCAGGGCGGCGAAGATCAGTACTGGCAGTGATTCAACTCTCCCCATAGCTTTTTGGATTCCTCCAAAATATGCGCATTGACCGCCTCTTCATCAATACCAACCAGCTCCCGATCCTTCATCAAAATCCTGCCATTACAAATCGTAGTCTGACACTGTCGCCCGGCCATGCCAAAAAGCATATGTCCATCAATATTCGCATCAGAGAACGGCGTAAACGGCTTATAATCCATAACAATCACGTCCGCCGCCGCGCCGGGGGCCAGCCGGCCCAGAGGAACGCCGAAATACTTTTCCCCAATGGCCGGATTGTTCTTGAAGAGCATGGCAGTCACCTCGCCCCAACCCACGTTGGGCATACAGGTGTTGTGCCGCTGGATTGCTAGGGCCGCCTTCAGGCTCTCCAGCATGTCGTTGGTATAAGCGTCGGTACCCAGGCCCACGGTGATGCCCCGTTCCATCAGCTGAATGACCGGGGAGCAGCCCACCGCGTTGCCCATATTGCTCTCCGGATTGTTGACGCACATGGTCCCCGTGGACTGAATGATCTCCATCTCCGCTGTGTTCACGTGGATGCAGTGCCCCAGAATGGTCTTGGGACCCAGGATGCCGTGGTCCTGGAGCCGCTGGACCGGACGGCGTCCGTAATTCTGGAGGCTGTCATAGACGTCGTTCATCCCCTCGGAGACGTGGATATGGAACCCGGTGCGGCCATTGTTGGCTGCGGCCATCTTCTCGAAGGTCTTGTCGCTGATGGTAAACAGCGCGTGGCCGCCGAACATGGATGCCAGCATATCACTGGGATTTTTCTCACAGTAGTCCAGCCAGTCCTTGTTCTCCTGAATGGACTGGTCCGCCTTCTCCTGGCCGTCCCGGTCACTGACCTCGTAGCACAGGCAGGAGCGGATGCCGAACTGCCGCGCGCTCTCCGCGATCTGGAACAGGGAGCCGGGGATTTCCGCGAAGGAGGCGTGGTGGTCAAAGATGGTGGTAACCCCCTGCTTGATGCAGTCCAGATACAGCGCGTCGGCGCTGGCCCGGGTGCCCGCAAGGGTCAGATGGCGGTCAATATACCACCACTGGCCGTCCAGGACCTCGTAGAAATTGGTAGGGCTGAAGCCGTTGATACTCAGCCCCCGGGCCAGGGCGGAGTAGATGTGGGTATGGGCGTTCACCAGGCCCGGCATGATGACGCCGCCCTTGGCGTCGATAAACTCTGCGTCAGGGTATTGGGCCTTCAGCTCCGCGGTGGAGCCCACCGCCACGATCTTCGCGCCCTCGACGGCTACGCCGCCGTCAGGGAGATAGGGGACCGCGCCGTCCCGGGTGATCAGCCTTCCGTTTGCCAGAATATACATCGCGTTTCCTCCTCTTCTTTTCCGCCGCCAAAAGAAAAATGCTTCAAACCTTCCGGTTTGAAACACTCAAGCACAAGTTGAGTGATAGTTGCAGCCCGTGCGCGAAAGCACTTCGTTACAGCTACCACCATATTTCATTTTGCTGGATTTATTATAGCGGATTTCGGGGCGGATTGCAATGGGAATCCCTGCAAAACTCTTTGACAGGCTGACAAAAATTTTGGCGCGGGTTTGTGCGATTTGACGGGGCTTCTCCAGTAAAATAAAAAGGAGCCGCTGTCGGAGACAGCGGCCCAGGCGGGTGGGATATTGGAAAGCTTCCATAGAGTATGATACAACAGACAAGCCCTATTGTCTATAGGAGCTTTTGTCGGTTTCAGAGAACCTTTGTCGTTTCAAGGGAGGCAGGAAAATTATTCCTCAATCCCGTCCGTCTCCAGCAGGCCGTAGCCTCCGTTCTTGCGGCGATAGACGATGCTGATGACGTCGTCCGTGTTGCGGTAGACAAAGAAGTCGTGATCCAGCAGGTTCATCTGCAAAATCGCCTCATCCTCGCTCATGGGCTTGACCGCCACATGCTTGGTGCGGACCACCTGGAACTCGGTTTCTTCGCTGACGTCAAACTCGGCAGGAACGGCGGGGGCCAGCGCCTCCTGACGCAGGCGCTTGGACAGGCGGGTCTTGTTCTTGCGGATTTGGCGGTCAATGGTGGAGCAGGCGGCGTCGATGGCGCCGCGCATATCGCCGTCCCTGGAGTCCTCCTGGGCGCGGAAGAGGGTGCTGCCGCTGCGAATGGTGATCTCAACCACACAGCGATGCCCCTTTTCCACCGAGAAGGTCACAAGCGCGTTGGCATCCTCCCGAAAATAGCGGTCCAGCTTGGAAATTTTCTTTTCGGCGTACTCCTTGATCGAGTCGTTGAGGGACACCTTTTTGCAGGTAAATGTGAACTTCATACCATCGCTCCTTTCATGCTTCTCCTTTGAGGGTAGGACCAGTATACCATTTTTTGTCTGATTTGTACAGTCCTATTTTTGCAAAGCTGGACTTTTTTAGCGATCCTCCCGGAAATAGGACAATCCGAGGCTGGCGGGCGGCTGCTTTTCCCTGTTATTGCGCATACTGGAAACAATCAGCACGATTACCGTCACCACATAGGGCAGGATTTTATACAGCTGGGTAGGCACGAAGGGCAGGGCCAGGCGCAGGTAGAGGATCATCAGCGCCCCGAACAGCACCGACCCCCACACGGCGGCCAAGGGCCTCCACATGCAGAAGATTACCAGCGCCACCGCCAGCCAGCCCTCGCCGGAGAGCCCCTCGTGGTTCCACACGCACCCGGCGATGGTCATGATGTACACCATGCCCCCGATGGCGGACACGCCGCCGCCGATGACGGCGGCCAGATACTTATAGCGGGTCACGCCGATGCCCGCCGCATCGGCGGTAGCCGGGGACTCGCCCACCGAACGCAGATGCAGTCCCGACCGGGTCCTGTTGAGATACCAGGACAGGGCGATGGCCGCCAGCACGCCCAGGTAGAAAAAGACGCTGCCGCCGAAGAGGACGCTCCCCACCACAGGGATGTTCCGCAGGAAATCCGGGAAGGGAGAGTTCTGGAAAAAGCCCGCCAGGCGGCTGCTGATGGCGATATAGCCCCCCTCGGCGACCCGCATGTACTCGCCGATGAACTGGCCGATACCGGTGCCGAAAATGGACAGGGCCAGGCCCGTCACGTTCTGGTTGGCCCGGAGGGTGATGGTCAGGAAGCTGAAAATCAGCGATGCCAGGGCCCCCGCCAGGAAGGCGCACAGAATGCCGATTCCTACCGCCAGCGGGCCGCTGGCCCCGGCTCCGGCGGCCTTTTCATAGTAGAACACGCCCCCCAGGCCGACGGCGCCGCCCATGAACATGATGCCCTCCACGCCCAGGTTCAGGCTGCCGGACTTCTCCGTCAGCACCTCTCCCAGGGTACCGAACAGCAGCGGCGTGCCATAGGTGATGGCGGCAACCAGCAGGGCGATGAACAGATTCAAGTATTGATTCATTGTGCCGCCTCCTTCTGGACCTTATGTCCCTTTTTACGGAAAATCAGACGGAAGTTGATGAAAAACTCGCACCCCAGCATGCAGAACAGCAGGATGCCGGTGATGATGTCGGAGATAGAGGCGGGCACGGCCATCCGGGTCTGCAGCGTCTCCGCTCCCTTCTCCAGCGCCGCCAGCAGCACGGAAATGGCCACCATGGCGAAGGCGTTGAGCTGGCTGAGCCACGCCACCGTGATGGAGGTGAAGCCCACGCCGCCGGCCACGCCGTCGTAGAGGGTGTTGTTAGCCCCCGAGGCTACGATGAAGCCCACGATCCCGCTGATGGCCCCGGAGAGGAACATGGTGCGCATCATGATGTACCCCACGTTCATCCCCGCATACCGGGCGGTGTTGACGCTGTCGCCGATGACGGCGATCTCATAGCCCTGCTTGGTGTATTTCATGTATACGTACATGAAAACCGTCAGCAGCAGCACGATGATCCATCCGCAGTGGACTCCCAGCACCTTGGGCAGGCAGGCTTCCGAGGCGAACTGGGGGATAATCTGGCTTCCCTTCCGCCCCTCCCAGGGCCCGCCCTGGAGCCAGCGGACCACGCCGATGATGATGTAGTTCATCATCAGAGTGAACAGCGTCTCGTTGGTGTTCCACTTCGCCTTGAAAAAGGCGGGGATCAGGGCCCAGACGCCGCCGGCCAGGGCCCCCGCCAGGCCCATAACCGCCAGCAGCGCCGGGGAGGGCAGCTTGTCCGCCCAGAACAGGGCAAAGTAGCTGGCCGCAATGGCTCCGGCGGTGATCTGGCCCTCCGCGCCGATGTTCCAGAAGCGCATCTTGAAGCAGGGCGCGATAGCCAGGGCGCAGCCCAGCAGGGGTACGGCGATCTTCACCGTCTGCCGGATGGCGGTCTTTTTCCCCAGCGCGCCGGAGACGATGGCTCCGTAGGCGGTGAAGGGGTTGGCCCCCACCAGGCCCATGACCAGCGCCCCCAGCGCCAGGGCCAGCAGGATGGACCCCAGCCGGATGCACCAGACCTTCCAGCCCTCCATGCCGTCCCGCTTGGTCAGGCGGAGCAGCGGGGTTTTTGTCTCGTGATTCATGTTTCACAGTCCTTTCTCGGGCGGCCCGCCCGGTTATTTGTTCTCATTGACGTAGAGGCTGGCCCGGTTCTGGATGAGCTTGGCCGTCTCCTCCAGGGTCTTGTCCCCGGCGAAGTAAGGCTGGGCCTGCTCGCAGATGATGTCCAGCAGGGCGTCGTTCCTGCCGGTGATCTGCTCCGTGGACTCATAGAGCCTCCAGAAGCGGTCCATTTGCGCCTCGGTAGGGGCAAAGAGGTAGGCCATCAGGACGATGTCCCCGGGCCGGCCGACGCCTATTCCATGCATTGAAAATTCTACCGGGTCCCCATTTGCATCTGTAAAAACTTCTCCGCTGTACGGGTCCGTCCAGTACTCCGGCCCCGTCTGCATCCGCAGCTGTTCCTCAAAGGTTTCCCGGTTGACGGCAAAGCCGTAAAAACTCGAGGGCCCGCCTCCGAACTCAGGGTTATACCATCCGTTCACGTTGCCGCGGGGAAGCAGCAGGCTGCGTACAAAAGACCAGGCCCCCTCCTTCGCCCCGCTGGCGGCGGATATACCCATACTTGTGCCGAGGGTGAAACTGCTGCCTGTGCTGCCCGCCGAAGGAAATCCCATGTAGGAGGCATAGATTTTTCTGTCTGCCCCGCCGACTACGCAGTCCGCGGCCAGATTCTCATTATAAGCGTACCGTTCCAGCTGGATCTTCCCAAATCCATTATCTCTCCAGTCAATTTGGTTGCCATCTAAGAAGTAACGTGTGTAAACCATTGCTGCGCCATTAGCGCTATTAATCCCATTATAAATGATCTCCGCATCCCAAAGCCGCTGCTCGTAGTCTACCAACGGCTCCCGTCCGCTGAACAGCACATCATCAATCACCAGGTCCCTGCCTTCCGACAATGTCCGTGCGTAAAGGAGCGGCTTGCCCTCCCAGGGAAATACCTGGCATGCCTCAATATTGCCCGTTGTCGTATCGGAACTGGTGAGCCCCATATTAAGCCTCACATATGGGTCATCCAAATCCACGTCGCTCTCCGCCGCCGCCTCTCCGCTGCCAGCGAGCCGCAGCAACGACTTGAAATCTTCGCTGTCAAAAGAGCACGCACCGGTTTCCAT
Source organism: Clostridiales bacterium (assembly GCA_009774055.1). Classification (GTDB taxonomy): domain Bacteria; phylum Bacillota; class Clostridia; order Oscillospirales; family Oscillospiraceae; genus Pelethomonas. Next base: position 2,787 of record VSNB01000141.1, on the reverse strand, counting down.
GTCAGCAAAGCGGCTTAGGTTCATGTTGACTAGATAGTACAGGGTTGAACTCCGGTCAAACCGGTAGAACATTGAGCGGACCAAATTCATATCGTCATCCCGCGCAAAGTAGAACCCCGGCATCTCGCCGCCAAAGGCCTCCACCATCTCTTCCATCGTCCAGCTGGTTCGGTCCCCCGCCACAGCCGCGCTGGCTACGGCAGTTTCGATTTCGAAGCCGCTGCATACCTGCGGCAGCTTCCCGTCTACCTCCATGCACTCCAGGACATGTGTCATCAGCCCGTCCCGGCTGATGTCCGGGTCGGCGTCAATCCAAGGCCACAGGTCCTCCAGCGCCCCCTGCCCCGCCAGTTTATCCAGCGGAACGGACTCGTCCAGTATATCGGGCCCCTGTCCGGCAGACATATCCGTGTACAGCCGGGCCAGCGCGCTTTGATAGACTTGCGTGTTCTTCTCACCGCTCCAGCTCAGCACGCCCTCGGAGTAATCCCGGTACTCGATATAGTAATCCTTGTTGCCCTGATTGAACCTATCAACTTTGTCTTTGACAATATAGTTAATACCAATTGTGCCATAAATTAACCGCACCCTTCCCCCCTCCGGGGCCTCGTCCGTCGGCAGAAGCTCCAGGACCTGGATCGGGTCGCTATACCGGGCCGTACCGGCCTCGTGGGCGCTGGAGAGGATCACGGCCCGGCCCTCCTCCAGCAGGGCAAAGCACTGTACGGCATCGGGCTTGTCCAGCTGGACGTTGGACCAGGGCAGAAGCCGCAGGGGAATCTCCTCCCCGGGAACGATACCGTAGACCGTTTCGTTAGCGATGTAGTAAAAAGCGCAGGAACCGCTGCCGCCGTAAATCCGGTCGACATTCTTATGTACGGAGTATTCCTTGCCGCTCCAGTCCCTCGTTTCCCGGTCAATCGCCCGCACCGCCCGTTCTCCGTCAGACCGAACCGTGAGCGCCCCGACGGTCCCGTCCGGCAGCAGCGTCAGCGTCCCGCCCGCGCCGGCGCTGAAAAAGGTTCCGGGCAGGCTTGCTTTCAAGGCATACAGGGTTTGCCCCTGGCTGTCCACGGCGGCGATATGCTTCTGGTCCGCCAGAAAAATGGTTCCCGTCTCGTCCACCGCCATGCCGTTCATCGTCTGCAGGCTTATGTCCTCCATGACGGCGGTAATGTCCACCACTTGCAGCTCCCTGCCGGTGGCCGGGTCCAGCTGCCGCAGGTGGAAGGCTTGTCCGCCGCCGGAGGGGGCTTCCGATTCGCCGTCCGTCTCCGGGGGAACATAGAACTGCTCCCATACCCACAGCTTCCCGTCCCCGCCCAGAACAGGGCCCACGTACCCGATGGCGGGCTGTCCGCCCTCCACCGGCGACTGGTACTCAGGCAGGGCTTCCGCCTCCCCGCCGTCCAGCGGAGTCCGGCAGAGGACCGCCGGCGCGTCCTCCGCAGGCACGGTCAGGTACCAGATGCTCTTTCCATCGGTACAGCAGCCCTGCAGCTCCCCGGCTTCCACCGGCAGGGGCATTTCCTCCAGGCTGTAATAGGGCGATGTCTGGAAGGCCAGGTCCGCCAGTTTCTTCTCCCGATCTCCGCATCCCGCCAATCCAAAGGCCAGCGTCAACGCCAGCAGGGCCGCCGCCAGGCGATATATGCGTTTGTTCATGGGTTGTTCCTCCCCGCTTATTTTATTTTTATTCTCCCTGCCCTCCCAGCCGTGTCATAAGCAGGCCGATCTGCTCCTTGGTCGCCGTTCTGGCGTCCGCCACGCCGCTGACCCGTCCGCCGCAGAGCACCAGAATCCGGTCGCACAGCTCCAGCAGCACGTCCAGGTCCTCGCCCACGTAGATGACGGCCACGCCCTTCATCTTCTGGGCGGTCAGCAGGTTGTAGATCGTATAAGAAGTGTTGATATCCAAACCGCGCACCGCGTAGGCGGTCATAAGTACCGACGGCGCGCTGGCGATCTCCCGTCCCACCAGCACCTTCTGGACGTTGCCGCCGGACATCCGTCGCACAGGGAACTCCGTGCCCGGCGTGACCACCTCCAGCTCCTTCCAGATTTTCAGCGCCAGCTCGTTGGGGTCCTTCCGGTTGACAAAGGCGGTCTTCCCCCGCCGCCAGGAGCGGAGCATCATGTTTCCCGTCATGCCCATGCTCCCCGCCAGGCCCATGCCCAACCGGTCCTCGGGGACGAAGGCCATCGTCACCCCCGCCTTCCGGATCTGCATAGGCGTCCTGCCCACCAAGCTGGCCGTCTCCCCGCCCTCGGGGGAATAGAGGATCTCGCCCTCCGCCACCGGATACAGGCCGGAAATAGCCTCCAGGAGCTCTCTCTGTCCGGACCCGGCAATGCCGGCGATCCCCAGAATCTCGCCGCCCATGGCGGTAAAACTGACGCCATCCAGCTTTTTGACCCCTTCGGCGTCCAGGCAGGTGAGGCCTTTCACCTCCAGCCGCTTCACCGGCTTCTCGTACCGGGGCCGGTCGATATTCAAAGTAACGCTGCGGCCCACCATCATGTCGGTCAGGGCCTGCGGGTCCGTCTCGGCGGTATTCACCGTACCGATGTACTTGCCCTTGCGCAGCACGGCCACCTTGTCGGAGAGGGCCATGACCTCGTGGAGCTTGTGGGTGATGATGACGATGGCCTTGCCGTCGGCGCGCATGGCCCGGAGCACGGCGAAGAGCTTGTCCGTCTCCTGGGGGGTCAGCACGGCGGTGGGCTCGTCCAGTATGAGGATGTCGGCGCCCCGGTAGAGGACCTTGACGATCTCCACGGTCTGCT
>VSNB01000140.1:3091-8591 GCA_009774055.1 Clostridiales bacterium | reverse complement strand
CCTTTATGTGATGCTCTAAGTTTCGCATAAATAGAGGCGCAGGTGTACTCTTATATGCAACTTTCTCCCAAATTTGTAAAGCGCGGGGCTCCGTTTTTACGGGGCTCCGCGCTCTGCGGGCCGCATATGCGGCTTTTCCCTACTTTCCGGCTTCGAAATCCTTTACCAGCGGCGGAATCTGGGAAATCATATTATCCATGTCCTCAAACATGGCGCTCTTTGTCGTGCCCAGAATGCTGGCGGCGTTGATGTGCTTGACTACCTCCTGGTACTGGTCTTTGATCTGATCGAAGAACTGGCAGATGGTCTGAAGCTCCTGCCGAGATGCGTCGATCACGCCGGAAATCTCCGTTTGAACGGATACCGCTCCCTCGGCGGCTTCGGTGATTTTAAGGAAGCTGTCGCCGGTCTGGGCCACGATGCCGACGCCCTGCCCCAGGGCCTGCTGGGAAGATTCGATGCTGCCGCTGAGCCGGCACGCGTTGAGTTCCACATCGTTGACCCCAGCGTCCACCTCGCTGGCCAGCACCTTGATCTCCCGGGCCAGCTCCTTCACCTGGGCGGCCACCACCGCGAAGCCCCGGCCCTCTGCGCCGGCCCTGGCAGCCTCGATGGAGGCGTTGATGGCCAGGATGTTGGTCTGGTCCGCGATGGCGACGATCTTGTCCATACAGTTCTGAATCCCCTTGATGGCGGACTGCAGCACGGAGAAGGTCCCGGCCATTTCCTCGTAGGAGGACTGCACCTGCACCGAGGTCTGGCCCAGCTCCTCCATCTGCCCCTGGGCTTCCGACACCGTCTGGGCAATCTCCGTGCGCACCTGGGCGAACTGCTCCGCCGTCTCGTTGATGTTGGAGAAGGAGTTTCCCAGCTCCAGCAGCTTTGAATGAAAGTGCTCCGCGTCCGACAGCACGTTGGAAAAGGCGCTCCCCACCATGCTCAGCTCCCACAGGGAGGTGACTTCCTTCTGTACCAGCTCCTTCTGGTACGCTTTCAGACTGCCCGCCACATGGACGATGGGATAGAGGCTTTTTTCTTCCCGGGCCTGCGCCGGCTTCTGGCGGTCTTTTCCTGCAAATAACATGGCCGATTCCTCCCTTTATTCAAATACCACGCAAGTCATGGACTGGTTGACAAAACGGTTGTTGTAGTGCTCCCCATAGCCCACGACGCCCGCGTGGCAGCCCAGGGCCGCCATTTCCTGCAGATAGGCCTGCATGTAATTATGCTCGGAAAACAGCTTATAGCGGAACAGGCAGTTGACGGAGAAAATAGCCGAACGACGGGGGAAGTCCTGGCAGATCTGCCGAATGGTGTCCTTCACGATGGCCTGGTAGTCCCCCAGCTCCAGCAGGATCAGCACGTCGGAGTCGTTGACCTGCCGGAAGCAGGCCAGGGAGTTGCCGTTGACCTCCTTGATGGAGATAATGCAGGTGTCATCCCCATTGATTTTGCCGAAGGGGTTCTGAAAGGTGCGGGTCAGGATTTCCTCGTCGGTGACGTGGAGGATGCTCTTATAGACCTGCTTGGCGGGCTTTCCGTTGAGGGAGCCCAGTATGTAGTTGGCGCGGTCCGTGTTGGAGGCGATAAACCGATAGTCGCCCATTTTATGGTAAATATTTTCCTTGTAGGTTTTGACGCGGCCGTTGAGGTTGCGGACCAGCCCGTAGACCACCGCGTCCCGGTAGACCCGCCCGTTGGCGGAAACCCTGCCCTCGCCGCCGGTGCCGCCCACAAGGGAGATACCCCGCTGCCGGAGGGCGGTATACATGGTGGTCAGCACACAGGCGTCGTTCCCGGTGCAGAAGTCGATGCACACCGTGTCCCGGCTGCCGCCGCCCAGGCGCATCATATCCTCCTCCAGGCGGCGGATATATTTCACCGGCATGTCGGAGACATGCTCCAGGACGTTGGCGGCGGCGCTGACCCCGTCGGTAAAGGCGATCACGCCCACGCCGTTTTCCACCACGCCGGTCTGGTAGCTCATGCCGATGCACCCGATGCTGGGGATACCGGGGAACCGCTTCTCCAGCTCCGCCACATGGGCCTCGAACTGCGCGTCGTTTGACAGCAGCATGATAAATTGGGGATGGTAAAGGCCCTGGACTGCCGCCGCCAGGTCGCCGCGCTGACTCATTCCAAAAAATTGCTTCACTTGCTTTTCTCCCTTCTGGAATCCTCTTAATTTGTCATTATAATAGAAAGGCGTATCGGTGTCAATAGCGCGCCTGACGGGCCGCGCACGCGCTGCGGAAACGCGGCGCGGCATACAATGACACCCCCCGGCGGGGCCGGGGGGCAGACCGTCAAAAAAGCCCTCCGCAGGAGTTCGCGTCCGCAGACGCGAAAGAAATTAAATCACTTTTTCGGCGGCGTGTACGTCGAAAAAGTACTTTGCGGGCCGAACTCGGCCCGATCCTTCCCTGTCAAAAAAGGTGCGAAGCGCCTTTTTTGACACGCAGACCCCCCGGCAGGGCCGGGGGGTACCTTTATGCCCTTTGCAGCGGCCGGGAATCACTCGCACAGCAGATCATCGTCATAATCATCAAACTCGGAGCAGCAGCCCCGGCCGGAGAACTTGCTCTTGACAGCGGCGGCATCCTCCGACAGCTTATCCCAGCAGCCGATAATGACACAGATCAGTCCCGCGGCGGCCAGAGAAAGGCCGACGATCTTCAGCACGAAGCGCCATGTACTTGAACTCTTCATGATAGACCTCCTATAAAATCTATAATGCTCCCCTATTATATAACAGTTTGCGGAAAATTACAATCATTTTTTCTTAACTTTGGAAAATTTGGGGAATTTGGGTCAGCGCCGGTACTCAAATTCCAGGTTGTACAGGCTCACCAGGTCGCCGTCCCGGATGCCCATGTCCTCCAGGCGGTCGAACAGGCCGCTTTCCCGCAGCATCCTGTCAAACCAGTTGCGGCTCTCATAGTCGCCGAAATTGGTGTTGGCGATGAGCCGCTGGAGCCAGGGACCCTCCACCAGGTATACGCCGTCCTCCACCGTGATTTCCAGAGGCTGGCTGATGTCCACCTTGGGGGGGCGCCTGACGTACTCCGGAGCGTACACCGCCACAGGAGGCAGCTCCTTGAGCTTGTTCGCCACGGCGAAAACCAGCTCCCGGGTGCCCTGATGGGCGGCGGCGGAGATCGTGAACAGGGGGAAGCCCAGGGCCTCCACGTGCTCCTGCAGGGCGGAGAGGAGGCCGTCGTCGGACATGATGTCCGCCTTGTTGGCGGCGACGATCTGGGGGCGGGAGGCCAGCTCGGGGCTGTACTGCTTCAGCTCCTGGTTGATGGCGTCAAAGTCCGCCACAGGGTCCCGGCCCTCGCTGCCGGACACGTCCACCACGTGGACCAGCAGGCGGCAGCGGTCGATATGCCGCAGGAACTCATGGCCCAGGCCCGCGCCCTCGCTGGCCCCCTCGATGATGCCGGGAATGTCCGCCATGACGAAGCTGACGCCGTCATCCACATAGACCACCCCCAGGTTGGGATAGAGTGTGGTGAAATGGTAGTTAGCGATCTTGGGATTGGCCCGGCTGACCACGCTGAGGAGGGTGGATTTGCCCACGTTGGGGAAGCCCACCAGACCCACGTCCGCCAGGAGCTTCAGCTCCAGCGTCACCTCCATGCCCTCCCCGGGCAGGCCGCTCTTGGCGAAGCGGGGCGTCTGCCGGGTGGGGGTGGCGAAATGGGTATTGCCCCAGCCGCCCTTGCCGCCCCGGCATAGGACGAAGGGCTCGTCCCCGGACATGTCCTGGATGATCTCCCCCGTCTCCAGGTCCCGGACCAGGGTGCCCCGGGGGACGCGGATGGTGAGGGACTTGCCGTCCCGGCCGCTTTTGCGCTGCCCCATGCCATCCACGCCGTTTTCCGCCGTGTACTTGCGTTTGTAGCGGAAGTCCATCAGGGTGGAGAGGTTGTCGTCCACCTGCAGGATAATGTGCCCGCCCGCGCCGCCGTCGCCGCCGTCGGGACCGCCTGCGGCGATGTATTTCTCCCGGTGGAAGGAGACGCAGCCGTTACCGCCGTTCCCCGCCTTTACCGAGATTCTCGCCTTATCAATAAAAGTTACTGCCATAGTGGCTCCTCCTTGGTATTATTTCCGAGCTTAAAGCTCGGAAATAATATATTTGATGCAAGCCGTTTTGCTTGCCGCTGTAAACAGCGGCAACCGCAAAACATGGCAACTATTACTTCCGACCTTTCGGTTCGGAAGTAATATATGGTCGATTACAGGGCCAGCCGGTAGATCCTCTGCCGCTCCATGCCCTCCCGCCAGGCGAAGTATTCCCGCGGAACCTGGCGGATCTCCACCAGCTCCGCACCCAGGCCCTCGATGGTACGGTAGGAGGGGATATTGCTCTCCGCGCAAGTGAGATACAGATGTGTCATGCCGTGATGCCGGGCCACGGGCAGGACCAGCCGGCAGGCCGCCCTGGCGTAACCGCGGCCCCGGCAGGGCTCGTCCACCTCGTAGCCGATGCTGCCGTTATAGTATGTGTGGAAATTGACGCCGATACGGAGGCTGATTTTGCCAACGGGTGCGCCGTCGACTAAAATGTCATAGTAGTAGAACGGCAGGCCGTCCGCCCCGGCGGAGATTTTTTCGATGATTTGAAGGGTCATGGGACCGCTGGAGATTCGGTCGAAGTGGTCGGTGAAAGAAAACATGGATGCCTCCTTTGTTTATATTGTAAAGGAAAGAGGGGAAAATTTCAAGAGGAGGTTTCTTCGCGCGAAAACGGGATTTAGGGCTTGTTTGATAAATGGCGGAATGCCCAACAGCGAGAGATTTTTTCGCTGGGCAAGGCAAAAATTCGCAGGAATCCTGACGGATTTCAAGAATTTTTAACGCCGCACAGCGGAAAAAGATCCGTTGCTTGGGCGTTTTGACATTTTTCAAACATGCCCTAATCTGCGGCCCTGCGGGCCGCGACCGCTTCTCTTCTTCTCGAAGGTCCCGGGCTCCCGCGTCCGGACGGCGGCCTACTGAGATTGTTCACGGCCACATCGAGTGGCCGCGAACAATCGATTTTCCATGACCGCTCGATGCGGTCATGGAAAATCTATAGCCGCGCGGCAAAAGTAGGCAAAAACGCGCTTGAACCTACGGTTCAAGACTCACTTAAACGGGCAGGCACGTACGCGCCTTTGCCCCATAAGCACGGTCTGCCAATACATTGCTGCCGCCGATCTCGACCTTTTCCAGCAATTCAACAGCATGGACTGAATCATGGTCATTCCCCGCAGATAGCGTGAATTCAACCGGGTTCCCCAGTCCGTCCACAATATTACTTCCGAACCAAAAGGTCGGAAGTAATATTTGCCATGTTTTGCGGTTGCCGCTGTTTACAGCGGCGAGCAAAACGGCTTGAATTAAATTTAATATTTCCGAGCTTTAAGCTCGGAAATATTACTTCCGAACCAAAAGGTCGGAAGTAATATTTGCCATGTTTTGCGGTTGCCGCTGTTTACAGCGGCGAGCA
>VSNB01000140.1:0-2991 GCA_009774055.1 Clostridiales bacterium | reverse complement strand
AAACGGCTTGAATTAAATTTATTATTTCCGAGCTTAAGCTCGGAAATAATAATAGCATGCAGTTTTGTATTCAGCCCGCCTCTGGTCCGCCCAATTGCCTTATCCGCCGATTTTTCCTCCATTGGCACTTTCATAAACCTTGATGCAAGTAGAGTCCAAACTCAGATTTTCCATATCCGCATCTGCGGACAATGCACGAAACACAGCCTCCAATGTGCCATCATTCCGCCATTTGGCAAATCGGGCGTACACAGACTGCCGGGGGCCATACACCTCCGGCAGTTCCCGCCACTGCGCTCCGCTGTGGGCAATCCAAAGCATCCCTTTGAGCATTTTTCGATCATCTTTCCGAGGTCGACCCCGGAGGAAAAGGCCGCCAAAGAAAAAGCTCCCGAGCCGGATAAGCCCAAGGGCAGGCGGGGCCGCAAGCCCAAGGAAGAAAAAGCGGAGCCCGGTGAACCGGGAGGGACGGGGGCCCGCCGTGTCCGCCCGGCCAAGGCTCTCCGCTCCCTTCGGTGTCTGGACATGAAAAAACGCCGCGGACTTTTTCAAAATCTGCGGCGTTGGCCGGGACGCAGAAACGGGCGGTGTCTTGCCAACATCGCTCGTTTTCTGTGCTGTTATTCACTTGTTTGCGCCACCCCGTTTTCCTCTGCTCTTAAAAACATTGATTTTACTGGGGTTTTCCATATTTTCTTATGGCAACGCCCTTAAGGCGCTCCCCTCTTTTCACATTTGATGACGATAGTCGTCACACCTGAGAACGGTAAAAAGGAGGGAAGGAAAAATGGCGCAGGGCAAGGCGGAGGATGCAGGCGGGCCGTCGCACGCCAAAGACGTCAATCATGCCCTGCGCCATTTTTCCCGTTGAAGCTTACCGGATTTCATGTGTGTCGACTATAACAGCGATGCACACCGAAGAACCACGCGCCTACGCCCGCAGGGTCAGCTCCGCCTTGAACAGGTCGCCGTCCACATAGAGCTCGAAGCCGCCGCCCATGAGGTCCATCAGGCTCCGGGCGATATTCAGCCCCAGGCCGCTGCCCTCGGTGTGCCGGGAGGCGTCGCCCCGGACGAACCGCTCCATCAGCTCCTCGGCGGAGACGTTCAGCGGGTCCCGGGAAATGTTCTTGACCGACAGGACCACCTTTCCATCCCGCGCCCCCAGGTCCACGTACACCCTGGTCCCCGCCATAGCGTACTTGCAGACGTTGCTGAGCAGATTGTCCAGCACCCGCCACAGCAGACGCCCGTCCGCCAGGGCCATCAGGTTGCCCTCGTAGGTGTTGACGATTACCTCCAGCTTCCCGGCGGCCAGCTTCTCGTCGTAGTCCCCTACGGCCTGGTGGATGATCTCATTGACCACGATGGGCTCCAGCTGCACGGCAATGTTGCCGGTGGACGCTTTGCTGGCCTCCACCAGGTCCTCGGTCAGCTTCTTCAGCCGGTGGGACTGGCGGTCCAGCACCGATACATATTCCCGGGCGGCGGGAGGCAGCTCCTCTTTTTTCAGTAAATCCACATAGTTAACGATGCTGGTGAGGGGAGTCTTGATGTCGTGGGAGACGTTGGTGATAAGCTCGGTTTTCAGACGCTCGCTCTTCAGCCTCTGCTCCACGGCCTTGTTCATGCCTACGCCGATGGCGTTAAGGTCCTCGGCGTGACGTTTGATATCGAAGTACATTTTTTCCGTGTCCAGCTGTGCGTCCAGATCTCCGGCAGCCAGGGCAGAGCCCATGTCCCGGACCTTTTGCAGCTGGAAAGTCATCCACGCGGCTGCCACCACCAAAGCCGCGTCCAGCACGGCAGTCAGCAGGAAAATAAGGAAGCTGCCGCTCAGAAACAGCAGGACCAGAAGGGACTGCCCTCCCAGGATGCCTATGACGCCAAGCACTACCCGCCAGGTCACGGGCAGGATGCGCACCAGCTCCACCACAGCATACCAGCACCGCCGCCACATCCGGGTGCACCACCGGCACAGCCGCCAGAGGATGGTGTTGCGCCACCACTTGCCTTTTTTGAACCGGGCAGCCAAGGTCAGCAGCAGGGCCAGCGCAGCCGCCGCCTCAATGCCCGCCGACAGGCAGAACATGGCAATCTGCAGCGCGATGGGAGCGCCCTCTTCGGCCGCCAGATAAGGAAGCGCCGCCAGAAAGAGCAGCGCCAAGTACAAGCCCAGATACAGGTCCAGGGGAATCCGGTCCTGCCAATTCAAAGAGATCCCCTCCCGGCCCGCCTTACGGCCTGCGGCGCAGAAGAGAAAAACCAGCGCAGCCAGCGACAGGGCGTACAGTAGCGCCGTCAGCACCACCGTGACACCATAGGGCAGTCCGTGGAGGCGGTTGTACATACTGTAGCGCACGGCGAAGTTGCTGCCGGCGGGCAGCTTGTCGGACAGACAGCCGATCACAGTAAAATAGCCGCCGCTCCCCCCGAAATAGGTCCCCTTGGGGACCGTTTCCACAACGCGGCAGAGGATCTCGCTCTCGTCGGGAAATTCGGACCAGCTGCCAATCAGCCGGCCATCCTTGGGATCGCCGTCCCAGACCTGGGCGGAGAAGCCGCCAGCCCGCTCCAGCTCGAATCTGGCGGAATACTGGTAGATTTCATATTCATCGCTTTCGCCGAGAAGGTAGAGGAGGGCATATTTCATCACTCTGTCCATTTCTTTTGTGCAAAGAGGGTCCTCCAGAAAAGTATCGGCGGCGCCGAAGCCGCAGCTGACGTAAGCAACAGCGAAGGTTCCCAGGAGCGCCGCCGCCCCGGCGGAAAAGAAGAGGAGAATAGCGATGAATTTTGCCGCCAGGGACTGGCGGAGATCTTTTTTCTTTTCCAAAGTAGATCACCTCTTTCTTCTTTGCCGCCGCAGAGCGGCGGCGGGGCTCTTTTCTTATTTTACCTTTGCCCCTGCCGGGGCGGGGCCTTCTTTTAGCGCGAGCGAAAAGAAGCAACGATTCTGCGACGGCCACATCGAGTGGCCGCGCAGAATTG
>VSNB01000014.1 GCA_009774055.1 Clostridiales bacterium | reverse complement strand
GCATTTCCGCCAGAGCTCCCTCCAGCAGCCGGTTCCAGTGGAGGGCCTTGCGCTCCACCCGGGAGAGAAGGGCCTGACCGAACACGGTTTCCCCGCCGTCAGCCGGCAGAGCGGCCCAGCCAGAGCACTGCTCCGCCAGCCAGCGTTCCGGGTAGGCGTGGCTCTGGACCTTGCTGTGGAGCTCAAGCGTCAGGTCCTCCAGCCCCCGGTCGTCCCGTCCAAAGCCGAAGCAGTCCGCCAACTGGATCTGGCCGGGCGTCATATCCGTATAAAATTCCTCCAATACCCGGGGCAGTACCCGCCTTCTCAGCAGCTCCGCCTCCCCCTCGTCCAGGACCCGGAAGTCCGCCGTCAGCGCCCCCTGGTCCCCCAGGTTCAGCAGATGGACGTTTTCCCGCAGGAGCGCGGTACAGAAGGAGTCGATGGTCTTGATATCCGCCTGATATACCAGCAGCAGCTGCCGCTGGAGATGGCGGTCCCCCGGGCTTTCCGCCATGCGGCGGCCCAGCTCCTGGGCAATGCGCTGGCGCAGCTCGGCTGCGGCGGCCCGGGTATAGGTGATGATGAGGAAATCGTCCAGGTCCGCCCGCTCCTCCCCCAGCACCCGGCGGAACAGCCGCTCCACCAGGACCCTGGTTTTGCCGCTGCCGGCGGCGGCGGATACCAGCACCCGTCCGCCCCGATCCTCTACTACGGCGCGCTGGCTGTCGGTCAATTGGATGGCCATGACGTCTCCTCCCCTCCTGTTATCAGGTTGATCTGGCCCCAGAACTCCTCCGGCTTCACCGGGCGCAGGGGCCTGCGGCGGTCGCCCCCCTCCCCGTCGGTGAAATGGCAGGCGGAGGCGAAGGCGCAGTAGGTACAAGCGTTGTCGCTCTCGCTGGTGTAGCAGGGGTCGGCGTCAATGACGCCGCCGTGGAGCTCCGCCGCAATCTGCTCCAGCAGATGGTCCACGTACCGCTCCAGCTTCCCCAGCTCCTCGGCGGTGGCGAGGCCTCCGGTAATGCCGCCCTTCCCTATGGACAGCGGCAGGAATCGGGGCTCCTCCAACGCGCTGTGCTCCATGGCGCGAAGCACCTCCGGCCGGCTCAACACCAGGCCGCTGCGCCGCAGCTCCCGGTCCAGGGCGGCGCGGAGGGTTTCCGGGTCCACTCCCCTAGGCTTGCTGAGCAGCACGTCCCTGGCGGGCAGATACAGCGCCCCCGCCGGAACGATCTCCCGGCCAAAGATCCGCTTTCCTTCTCTTTCCAGCGCGAAGAGGTAGAGCAGCATCTGAATGTTCAATCCATGGCGCACGTCGCTGAGATCAAAGGACTTTTTCCCGGATTTGTAGTCCACGACGCGCACATACAGCCTCCCATCCTCCAGCCAGCCGTCCACCCGGTCCACCCGGCCCGCTACCGTGAGGAAACCCTCCCCCATCCGCACGGCAATGGGAGGCATGTCCTCCCCCTCGCCAAATCCCAGCTCAAAGGCGATGGGGACAAAGTCCGAGTGGGCCAACTCGTCGGCAACATTGGCAATAATGGTTCCTACCGTCTTCCGCAGACGACGGAAGAGGTACTTGAACCGTTCATCCCGCTGGTCGAAGCTGGGCAGGGCCTCGTCCAGATAAGCCTGCACCGCCGCGTCGGTGAGGCGGCCCAGCTCCGTCTCCTCCACCAGGGCGAAGCCCCCCCGATCCATAACGGCGCGGGTGACGCGCTCCAGAACAAAATGGAGGAAAGAGCCCACCCGGGAGGTATCGAAGCCCGCAGTTGTCCGCTCCTTGGCCCGGAGGCCATATTGCATGAAGTAGGAGAAATGGCAGGAATTGATCTTATCAATGCGGCTGGCGGACATCCGGCAGCTCTGGCCGTACAGCGTCTTCACAGCCGCCGGGGAAAGACGGCCCCGGCTCATCCCCGCCGCCCGCTCCATAGCGGACAGAGCATCCCCATACCGCCCGTCCTCCGAGAAATAACGCCACAGCGGTCCTCCCCGCTCGCCGCCTGCCAGCTCCAGGGCGGGCGCTGGCGCAGTCAGCCGCCAGAATTCCGCGCCGCCGTCTCCGGTTTCCCTCGCCTCCGGCAGCAGTGCCTTGACCCGACCCACCACAAAGGAGGGCCGCAAGGGCGACCCGGACAGGTCCGACGCCGGCCAGGAGACAAACAGCCGCTCCGTAGGCTGGGCCAGGGCGGCGTAGAGGTTCTGCAGCTCAATATGGAACACATCCATACCGCTGGGCGCCAGCTCAATGCCGTTTTCCAACAGCCGTTCCCGGTCCTCCCTGGTGAAGAGTCCCGTCCCCGTCTGGACGGCGGGCAGCACGTGGTCGTTGGCCCCCATGAGGAACAAAACCTTGATCCGGTGGCGGTCGTTGCGGGTGATCTGGCTGGCCTGGACCTGGTCCAGGGACACCGGGATGGTTCCCACATCATACTGGGTCAGCACCAGCTTCAAAAGCCGCACGAATTCCTCTCCGTCCAGGGGCATGTCCTCCAGCATATCCGCGAATTGATCCATTACGCCGCACAGCAGCTCCCACAGCTGGCCGTACTCCCGGGCCCGCTGGAGCTCTCCCAGCTCCTCCAGACGGGCGGTGCGCTCCTCCAGCTGCCGGGCCAGCCCCAGTTCCTCCAGAAAATCCCACAGTACCCGCAGCTTCTCAGACGCGCCCTCGCGCTCCTTCAGCCCGCGGGCCAGACGGCTCAGGGGGCCGGTCACCCGGCGGCGGATGGCGTTGATTTCCGCCAGTGCCTCTGCCTGGGCGGAGGTGAATTCCTCCCGCCAGCCGTCCGGGTTGGCGGTCCAGTCCTCCTCCCGGACCCACATGGAGCCGTGGACGTCCCAGGTAATGACGTAGTTCTCCAGCTTGTCGCATTCCTCGTCTGTAATCCCCGCCAAGCCGGTTTTCAGCCAGCGGAACATATCCTCGTATTCGTATCCCCCCGTAACCGCATCCAGCGCCCCCGCCAGCAGGCTCAGCGCCGGCTTTTCCAATACATCGCTGCGGCGGCTGAGATAGACGGGGATGTCAAAGCGCTCAAACACGTTTTCAATCGTGGCGGCGTATTCGTCCAGGTTCCGCGCCGCCACGGCAATGTCCCGATAACGGCAGTCTGTAGTCCGTACCAGCTCCCGTATCTTGGCGGCGGCGTACTCCGCCTCCGTGAACATGCTCTCCGCCTTCACCAGCTCCACAGCGGCGCAGTCCCCCTGCCAGGGCGTTACGGGGCCGAAGAACCGCTCCGCCAGATGCTCCAGACAGGTTTCCGGAACCTTGGCCGGCAAAGCCTCCACCCTGCATGGCACACCGCAGGACGCCGCCAGCCGTTCCAGGCGGCTCTGGGCCCGGACGCTCTGCTGGAACATTTCCAGCTCACTGCCGTCCCCCAGCAGCGTCACTGTCACTGACCCGGCCGTCTGCAACAGGATCTCCAGCAGCTTCATTTCCTGGGCGGTAAAGTAGGTGAAGCCATCCAGGTATATGTCTTTGCCCGCCGCATAGCCGGACTCCTCCAGGTGGTCGATGAGCTTCTCCATCCGGTCCCGGCGGTCCGCTCCGCCCTGGCTGAGCCGGGCGAGGTAGGCGGCATAGATCAGGGAAATATCCCGGGCCTTCTCCCCGCTCATGCCGCCCAGTACAGCCGCCGCCCCGCCCAGGTCCTCCGGCCTTACCCGGCAGGCGGTCAGCTCGTCGCACAGCGCCACCAGCTCCTGCAGAAAGGGCGCACGACGGGATGGACGGGCGTATACCGTCAGCTGGGGCGCGGCCTCCCGCAGGGCCAGCTGCATGAGCAGCAGCTTCCCGCCTGCGTCCAGAGCCCCGTCCGCCAGTGCGCCGGTCCGTTCCAGCACCCGGACAGCCAGCTGCCGCAGGCTCAGCACCTCCGCATACCGGGAAGCGGCCGCACCACAGACCCGGCACAGATCCAGCTCGGAGCCATGGGAGGCATGCTCCGGCACCAGCAGGATGGATTTTCTCTTTTTCTCCGCGTTTTCCTTGATCTCAAGCAGTATCCGCCTGGATTTTCCTGTGTTGGCCCGTCCCATCCAGATCCGCAGCATGGCCATCCCTCCCCATCGTTTTTTTCAGTATAGCAGATACCGGCGGAATGCGCAACGCATGCTGGAAAAATTCGGCGGAACAGACAAGGGAACCCTTGAAAAACGGTGGTTGAGCGTGTATAATATAATTGGCTTTGCCAAAAACTGACCATGTGTCAAGAAAGGATGAGAAAGCAAGAATGAGAAAGAAACTTCTGACCCTGCTGTTGGTCCTCTCCCTTGTGCTGTCCCTGTGCCCTGCGGCGCTGGCAGCGGAGGGCGGAGTCCGGGAAACCGATTTCTTCACCGACCAGCCCCACGCCGATGTGAACTACGCCGACATGGAATACAAGCACATCGACAGCAAGCCGATTCTGGAAGAAATGGACACGATCCGGGAGCTCCTGGCCGACAGCGCCAACGCAAAGGCTGTGGAGGAGAACTTCAACAAGTTCGCCGATCAGTTCCTGGAGGTCGTCACCATGTACCAGCTGTTGAATATCAAGACCTACCAGGATGTGACCGATGATGAGGCAGCCGCCGAGCTGGAGTATACCAGCAGCCTGTACATGACGGTGGCGGATGCCCTGATCCTGTTTATTCAGGATATCTTGGAGTCCCCCTGCGGCGAATTCCTGCGCAAGCAGCTGACGGAGGAGGACCTTGCGTACTACACCGAGTACGAGGCCCTGACCGAGGAGCAGATCGCCCGCTCCGTCAAGGAAACCGCCCTGCAAAACGAGTATATGTCCGCCGCCTATCAGGTCTATACCGCCAAGTATGAGGGCAAGGAGTGGGACAACGCCACCCTGGAACAGGCCCTGGCCGACGGTGAGCTGGACCAGGAAACCTACACTGTGATCTCCCGCGCTATCGCCAAGAACCAGAACGCCGCCCTAGGCGACATCTATCTGCGTATGGTAGCCCTGCGTCAGGAAATCGCCGCAAGCTATGATTACGACAACTATGCCGATTACGCCTATACGGAGGTCTATCAGCGGGACTACACCCAGGAGGAAATCCGTTCCTTCCATCAGGCGGTAAAGGAGAACATCGTTCCTCTGTACGATGGACTCTATCCGCTCTACTACTATAATTCCGGCAATCCTGTCTATGCGCAGGATTACTCCGGGGACATCGCGCTGGATATGATCGAGCCCTATATCGGGCAGCTCTCCAGCGAAATGGCCGAAGCGTTCGCCTATATGCGCAGCCATGGGCTCTACGATGCCGATTTTAGCGATACCAAGGCTGAAGCCGGCTTTACCACCATGCTGGACGCTTACGGCGCTCCCTTCTACTTCAACTCTCCCTATGGTGATCTTTACGATTTTTCCACTGCTATCCATGAGTTCGGTCACTACAACAACTTCTATTGGCAGAAGACCGGCTGGAACGATGGAAGTAAGTCCCTGGACATCGCCGAGGTTCATTCCCAGGGCCTGGAGCTGCTGTTCACCCACTTCTATAAGGATATCTTCGAAGACGAGGATGCCGCTCTGACAGTACAGGACTACCTGATGCTGAACCTGAGCAGCGCGCTGATTACCGGCTGTCTCTACGACGAGCTGCAGCAGTATGTGTATGCGGAGGAGGACCTGACGCTGGAGAAGATTAACCAGGAGTACTGCCGTCTGTGCAAGGAATACGGCCTCATCCCTGCAGACGATGAGCGTACGGAGCTGTACAGCTGGTACCAGGTGCCCCATACCTTCACCAGCCCCTGCTACTATATCAGCTACGCGGTTTCCGCCTCCGGCGCCCTTGCCTTCTGGCTGAACGGACAGGAGGACTACTTCTCCGCCGTGGATGACTATTTGAAGTTCACCGCGCTGGACGCCTCCTTCGGCTTCCAGGAGAGCTTTGAGGAGCTGGGTATGGAGTCCCCCATTGACGCCGCGTATGTGGAGGATCTGGGAGAGGCGTTGTGGGAGGCGTTGAAGATCGATGAGCGTCTCAATACCCTGCCGCCGGATGACCTGACCGGCGTGGAGTGGTTTGCCCAGGAGGTCTACGCCCTGTATGTGGCCGGTATGATCGAGAAGGACGAAAACAACTGCATCCGTCCCTATGACCTGGCCATCTGGAACGACGCCGTCGCTCTGGTGGAGCAGTTGTTGGATGAGGCTCCTGCGGCGAAGGACGGCAAGACCGCCATCACCCGCGGCGAGTTCGTCCGCCTGCTGGCGGATGAGCTGGAGCTGGAGGACGGTAATGTCTCCCCCTTCTCCGACACCAACGATGGCGCAGCGGCGGCCTTGGCGGAAATGAAGGTCCTTACCGGCTATGCCGACGGCACCTTCCGCCCCGACCAGACCATCAGCCGCGGTGAAATGTGGGTCATCGTCTACCGTGTGCTGAACAGCATCGCTTCCGAATTGCTGGAGGATGCTGCGGCCTGACACTTTCTGTAAATGTTTAAGGAGGGCCCTGGATGCCGCGCATCCGGGGTCCTCCTCATTTCTTTTATTTGACCTGCAGGCCCTTCGCCTGCAGCCTTTGGTAAACAAATTCCCGGAACAGTGCGTACAGCACCGAGGTCAGCGGAATAAACACCAGCATACCCGCAATGCCCATCAAGCTGCCGCCTACGCTGACCGCCACCAGCACCCAGATGGAGGGCAGTCCCACGGAGGACCCCACCACGTGGGGATAGATCAGGTTTCCCTCCACCTGCTGGAGAATCAAAAACAGTACCACAAAGAACAGCGCCTGCATGGGAGAAACCATCAGCAGCAGGAACGCGCCCACAATACAGCCGATAAACGCGCCCACAATGGGAATCAGCGCCGTTACTGCGATCAGGCACCCCACCAGCAGCGCGTAGGGGATCCGCAGGATGGTCATGGACACAAAAAACATGGCCCCCAGGATCACTGCCTCCACGCACTGGCCGGTAATAAAGCTGGAAAACACCTTGTGGCTGAGGGAGCAGACCCTGATCGTCTCATCCGCCCCCCGCTTCGGCAGAAGGGCGTAGAGGGCCTTGCGGCACTGGAGCCCCAGCTTCTCCTTCTGCAGCAGCAGATAGATGGCGAAAATGAAGGAGATAAATCCGGTGCTGATGGCGCTGAACACCCGCATAGTGGCGGAAATAGTGGTAGAGACTACGCTGCCCACGCCGGTGGTCAGAAAGTCCCACAGATTCTTCGCCAGCTCCGCCCAGTTGATGGACAGATTCTCCAGCCGGCTGGTGATCTCGGGATAGGCTGCGAACTGCTTCTCCGCCCAGACGGCAAACCGTCCTGCGGCGGCGGCTACATAGCCGCCCAGGCTGGCGATGCTCTCCGCCAGCTGGGGCACGACCACCAGCACCAGCAGCAGTATGACTAATGCCAGCAGAAGAAAGGTCAGCAGCAGGCACACCGCCCGAGCCAAGGCGGGCGATACGCCCTTCTTTCCTTTCTTCGTCTTTTTTCCGCCTGTCCGGGGAAAAAGCCTGCGCTCTAACGCGCTCATGGGCACATTCAGTACAAAGGCCAGGGCCGCGCCGACAAACATCGGAGAGAGAATCCCCCACAGAAAGCCAAGCGCCCCCAGCACCACGTCCATCCGCTGGACGCCCACCAGCAGCAGCACCGTAAAGGTAATCAGCAGCATGATCCGCTTCATCGTTGTTTTGGAAAGCTCCATATACATCCTCCCCGCCGCCCCGGAGGCGGCGTTTGCCATAATGGAACTATCCTACCGCTTGTCAGCCGTTCCGTCAAGGAATATTTTGTAAATATTGGGGGATTTCCAGCGAAAATTTCCCATATTCATTTTGTGCGCCTGTATCGTCAGAGAAACAGTGTGGCGCAGCCGATGTGTTTTTCAGAATCACAAATTTTACTCCCAATTTATTTTTATGTTCCTGGTGCTTTATAAACGAAAAATCCCTCTGCTTCAGCTAACTGTGAGATCATATCCAGGAGCTGTTTGTCAGGATTGTATAAGGTCATATATAGATCATCGCCATTCAGAATTACCATAGCATTACAAGCCGGCAGTATCATATTGATATAATCCCATTCCCTCCAACCTCCCTCAAAACAATGCCAAATCCATTCGGCAAGCAGCTCAGGCTCTGGATTTTTTACAAGTTTCTCTCCAGCTGATACCCAAAAATCATAGTAACAATACAATTTTAGCAGCAGATTACAAAATTTTCTGTTCCATTCTGTTCGATTTTTCTGGAAGTACTCTTCTACCTTAAAATACCGCCTATCCGGCGTTTCTGGAACAGTGCATGGAAAAATATCAATCAAATAGCAGGGCTTTTCTATCAGTTCATCAATCTTTGAAATAATATCATTCATTTGTATTTCCCCCTGACGTTCAATTCAAAGCAGTTTATGCGGGAACACGATGCTGAATTGGGATAATTTTTATATCATGCGCTCCCATTCCTTATCGCCTTCCGGGATAGACGATTGGATCAGAAGGCTCATCGGTCGAAAATAAATGCTCAGCGCATGTGCGGTGCCCTTTACGATAAACGCATGGAGCCCATACACTTCCGGGGTGTCAATTTGTATGTGCAGCATTATTCGCATCCAAAATCCGTACTTCTTCCTCACCAGCAGGCTCGAAAACATGTTCAATATATCATAGACCATAGCATAAAGCAACCCTCGGGGTTATCCACTCCATAGACGTTAAAACACGCAAGACGATTCCCCATTTGCAGCGGAAAAGCATTTTCAGCAAAATTTTTTCTTGCCAGTTTCATGACAGAATGCTATACTCTAAACTACAATAAATTGATAAAAACAACCTTACAGAGGATATTAAAATGACACATGTAATTTCAGAAGAAAAAGCATTCGAGATCGTACAGGAATTTCTCACGGATATATTGCAGATCAGTCAGGACGTTCTTGCGCTGTATGTGATCGGCTCCCTCGGCGGCGGTTATTACAGGCCGGGGCAGAGCGATATTGATACCGCCGTTATCGTCCGTGACAACGCCGCTGTCACTCAGGAGGAGATCGACCAAATCGCGGAGAGCTATCAGGAAAAATATCATGTTCCAAAGGGATTTGGCGCAATTCTGATCCGCAGCTCCGAGCTGCTGCCTCCCTATACGAAAAGCGAAACGGATGAGTTCGAATTCACAGTAGAGATTGCCCGGCTATAGGTACAGGGAAAGCCTGTGTATGGCTCAGTAAAATTGGACGACATTAAAATGCCGGACAGGTCTGATTTTATCAAAGATGCCTGCATCATGGAAAACTGGTTTCACCGCGAATTCGGCTATCCGATGTTTGACAAGCTGCAAGTAACCGGCTGTGTGAACAGCATCTTGGGAATTCTGCGCCGGTACCTGATGATAGAAAAGCATATATTTGCATTCAACAAATTTAAAACAATTGAAATATATCTTCAAAACGACCCTCCGCTGGTAAATCAACAGGCATTTGAATTGATTCACCGTATTTTACATGATGAAACGGCGGGAAATGAGACAGATTTACAAATATTGCAAGCCTGCGGTATTGAATTCCGGGATTTCTTCAACCAGACGCTCCTGGGCATTGACAGCAGAAAATTGTAAATTGCCATCGCATTAAAGCAAAGCCGAGGCCCCCAGCATGTCATGCCGGGGGCCTCCGATCATTTATACCGCTTACTTGCCGTAGTAAGCCTTCAGATACAGATCCTTGATCTCGCTCATCAGCGGATACCGGGGGTTCGCGCCGGTGCACTGGTCGTCAAATGCCTGCTCCACCATAGCATCCAGCGTATCCAGGAAGTACTTCTCATCCACGCCGTAGTCCTTGATGCAGGCTTTCACACCCACGGACTTTTTCAGCTCCTCAATCTTCTCGATGAGCTTCTTCACGGCCTCCTCATCGCTCTTGGCGCTGATGCCGCAGAAACGGGCGCACTCGGCGTACCGGGCCATGGTGTGAGGATACTGATACTGGGAGAAGGTGCCCATTTTCGGGGGGACCTCGGCAGAGTTGTACTCCACTGCCAAGGAAATCAGCAGGGCATTGGCGATGCCGTGGGGCAGGTGGTGGAACGCGCCCAGCTTGTGGGCCATGGAGTGGCACACGCCCAGGAAGGCGTTGGCGAAGGCCATGCCCGCCATGCAGGAGGCATCGGCCATCTTCTGCCGGGCTTCCAGGTCCGCGCCATCGTTATAGGCCCGGGGCAGGTACTCGAACACGTTCTTCATGGCCTTCAGAGCCAGACCATCGGTGTAATCGGTAGCCATGATGGATGCGTATGCCTCCAGGGCGTGGGTCAGTACGTCCACACCGCTGGCGGAGGTCAGTCCCTTGGGCTGGCTCATCATGTTGTCAACATCCACGATCGCCATGTTGGGCAGCAGTTCGTAGTCTGCCAAGGGATATTTCACGCCGGATTCCTGGTCGGTGATGACGGCAAAGGGTGTCACCTCGCTGCCGGTACCGGAGGATGTGGGGATAGCGACAAAGTAAGCCTTCTCCCCCATCTTGGGGAAGGTATAGACGCGCTTGCGGATGTCCACGAACCGCATAGCCAGATCCTGGAAATCCACCTCGGGGTGCTCATACATGACCCACATGATCTTGCCCGCGTCCATGGCGGAGCCGCCGCCCAGGGCGATGATGACGTCCGGCTGGAAAGCCGCCATGGCCTTGGCGCCCTCCTGGGCGTTGGCCAGGGTGGGATCGGGCTGGACATTGGAAAACACGGTGTAGGTGATACCCAGCTCATCCAGCTTGTCGGTGATGGGCTTGGTGTAGCCGTTCTGGTAGAGGAAGGAGTCGGTGACCAGGAACGCCTTCTTCTTCCCCATCACGTCCCGCAGCTCATTGAGGGCAACGGGCATGGAGCCCTTCTTGAAATAAACCTTCTGGGGGGTGCGGAACCAGAGCATATTCTCTCTCCTCTCGGCCACGGATTTGATGTTGATGAGGTGCATGGGACCTACGTTCTCGCTGACGGAGTTGTTGCCCCAGGAGCCGCAGCCCAGGGTCAGGGAGGGGCGCAGCTTGAAGTTGTACAGGTCACCGATACCGCCGTGGCTGGAGGGGGTGTTGACCACCACGCGGCAGGCCTTCATAGCGTTCACGAACTGGTCATAGCGGTCGGTGCGGCTGGGGTTGATGTACAGAGAGGCGGTATGGCCGATGCCGCCGTCCGCTACCAGCTGCTCCGCGTTGGCGACAGCCTGGTCGAAGGTTTTGGCGCGGTACATAGCCAGCACCGGGGACAGCTTCTCATGGGCGAAGGGCTCGGAGATATCCACACTCTCCACCTCGCCGATCAGAATCTTGGCGGTAGCGGGAACCGTTACGCCGGCCATCTCGGCAATTTTGGGGGCGGGCTGGCCCACGATCCTGGCGTTCAGCGCGCCGTTGATGAGGATGACGCCGCGGACCTTATCCAGCTCGTCGCCCTTGAGGAAATAGCAGCCCCGGGCGGCGAACTCCTTTTTCACCTCATCATAGATGGAATCCATGACGGTGACGGACTGCTCGCTGGCGCAGATCATGCCGTTGTCGAAGGTCTTGGAGTGGATAATGGAGCTGACGGCCATCTTGATGTCGGCGCTGTCGTCAATGACCACGGGAACGTTGCCCGCACCCACGCCCACGGCGGGCTTGCCGGAAGAGTAAGCGGCCTTCACCATGCCGGGTCCGCCGGTAGCCAGGATCAGGTCCGCCTCCCGCATGACCTGATTGGTCAGGTCCAGGGAGGGCACGTCGATCCAGCCGATAATTCCCTCGGGAGCCCCGGCCTTGACGGCGGCGTCCAGGACCACCTTGGCGGCGGCGATGGTGCAGGCCTTGGCCCGGGGATGGGGGGAGAAAATGATGGCGTTGCGGGTCTTCAGGGCGATGAGGGCCTTGAAGATGGCGGTAGAGGTGGGGTTGGTGGTGGGAATAACGGCGGCGATGAGGCCCACGGGCTCGGCAATCTTCTTGAAGCCGAAAGCCTTATCCTCCTCGATGACGCCGCAGGTCTTCATATTCTTGTAGGCGTTGTAGATGTACTCGGCGGCGTAGTGGTTCTTGATGACCTTGTCCTCCACCACGCCCATGCCGGTTTCCTCCACGGCCATCTTGGCCAGGGGGATGCGCTGCATGTTGGCGGCCTTGGCGGCCTCAAAGAAAATGCGGTCCACCTGCTCCTGGGAGTAGGCGGCAAAGGTCCGCTGGGCCTGCCGCATGGCGGCCAGACGGGCGGACAGCGCCTCGGCGGTATCAATAACGGCGGGAATGTTGTTGTCAGCCATTTCAATTTCCTCCATATCAAATGTTTGTGAGTAACTGGATTGGTTGTTAATCATTTAACGATCTCACTGTGGACAGTATACTATATTGTTAAAGTTTTGTCAATATGGTTTGTTGGAAATTATGTACAAAAAAGGAGGGCGCATCCCCCAAGGGTTATGAGGGATACGCCCAAAACGGGTTAATCAGGTTCGGTATGTGCGCTGTCCTCTTGGAAGGCGGCGGCCAATTGGTAGAAAGCGCCTTTTCGGCCAATCAGCTCCTCCCATGTGCCCTGCTCGGCAATCCTGCCGTCCCGCAGGAGGAAGATTTTGTCGTAACGCCGCATATTTTCCTCATAGATCCGGTGGGTAATCGTCAGCATCCCGACATTTTCCAGGGAAAGAACGGCCTTTTCCACCTCCAGCGCATTTTGGTTGTCCAGAGATGCCGCAATCTCATCGAAGAGCATGAAGCGGGGCCCCATCGCCAGGCACCGGGCCAGCCCGATCCGCTGGGCCTCTCCCCCGGAAATATTTTTGCCGTTTTCCGTAATGAGCGCGCCCTCCCCATCCGGCTGTTTTTTCAGGAACTCCTCCAGGCGGGCGCACCGAATGATCTGCTCCCAGGCGGATTCCGGCAGCTCCTTTCCCAGAAGGATATTATTCCGGATGGTATCGGTAAAGAACGTGACATTCTGGCTTTGATAGGAAACAGCGCGATAGAAGGCTTCCTTGTCCAGCTCCGGCAGAGGCAGGCCGCTGACGGACACCGTCCCTTCCTCCGGCGGCAGAAAGCCCATGATGATTTTGGACAAGGTGCTCTTCCCCGACCCGCTGGCTCCCACCAGGGCATATTTCTTGTCCCACTCCAGAGAAAGGCTGACGCCGTTCAGAACCGGCGCGCCCTCCCGGTAGGCGAAGGAGACGCGGTCCAGCGCAATGCGGTCTGTTTGCCGGGCCGGCGGCAGGGCGGCGGCCCCCTCCACCGAGGAAACCTCGCGTATCTGCGCCGCGTTGGCCTGGAACAGCTTCCGCCCCGTGCGGTAGGACAGGATACAGCCCGGCAGCATTTCAAAGGGGAACATGATCCCGCCCAGCAGCTGGCTGACCGACATGACGTACCCAACCGTCAGCTTCCCCTGCATCACCAGGAGCATGGCGAAAATAATGATGAGGACAAAGCTCATCTGGGAAATCCCAGCGGCGGCCGAGTTGACCGCGAAGCTCTTTTTCTGCCGGTTTCGGTCCGCCGCTTCCACGCCTGCAGCGGCCTCCCCATACTTTTTCAGCTGGGCGGGCAGCAG
The DNA here is from genome assembly GCA_009774055.1 of Clostridiales bacterium. Lineage (GTDB taxonomy): Bacteria > Bacillota > Clostridia > Oscillospirales > Oscillospiraceae > Pelethomonas. Next base: position 9,120 of record VSNB01000014.1, on the reverse strand, counting down.
GGCGTGGAGGCGAATCAGCAGATAATTCCGGATACCCTCCTGGGCGGCGGCAAGGTGGGCGTTGCTGGCGTCCAAATAGTCCTGCTCGGCGGTATCCGCCCTTTTCTGAAACAGCTTCGGAAGATTGACGGATACCAGGGAAAACACGACCACATACACCGCCAGATCCCATCGCGCAGTCATAATGGCGGCCACGGAGATCACAAGGCTCCAGATATACCGATAAATATGCAGAAGATTCTCGCAGTATTTTTCCGCGATAACCTCCGCGTCCACGGTGAGCTTCGACAGCCGCTCGGCGCTGTCGGTTTCCAGAAACCGCTGAACATGCTGCCGGAAAAAGCTGCTGAAATATTGCAAACGCAGCTGTCTGGTACACGCCGTTTTGATCTTCAGCCTCTGCACATCTTCCAGATAAGCGGCCAGCACGTCCGCAAGAACCAGCGCGGCCGCCCAGACGGAAGCGCGGACAAAAGCGGACAGGTCGCCGGACAGCCCGGCGTCAATGACGGGCTGCAAAGACATGGCGAACAGAGTCGATGCCACAATGCTAAGAGGGGCGGACAGAAGATACCGCAGCATGTCCGTTTTTTTCATATCTCTCAAGATATTCTGCATGGCAGAATTCTCCTTTCCTATTTCATTTTCAGAGAGATAAGCCAAACGGCCATGTCGGTATTAAAAAATCTGCATAGACATAATTAAAATTCCTCCTCTTATCTAAAAATCAGCATTGCAGGCCGCGCAGGAGCCCCTCCAGTCCTGCCGGCCGTACGGAACTATTCATCCGTCCTATTCCTCAAAAATATATGCCTCTCCATATTCCCTGTACCCAATAGATTCTGCAAGAGATACAGACGCGATATTGTCCGCGCGGCACTCCCGCTGAGGGCAAATCCTCTTTTCGGAAAAATGTACCAAAAGTGTATCTCTTATTTTCTTATCTCAGCGATCAGAAATTGATCTCGCCATTTTGCTTTATCACCAAAAACATCCATCATTATATGTACATCCATTTTCCATGTTCCGACAACATAAATAATACCATCTGATTTTAACACTCGTCTGCATTCCCTCTCAATTTCAATCCATTGAGATTGAACATGAGAAAACGCATTATATAAGATAACTGTATCAAATGTATCATCTGCATAATCCATTTTGGACGCATCCATGATTTGAAAATGCAGATTTTCCGCAAGCCTGCTTTCTAATCTTCTGGCATCAAGATCGATGCAATAAACGTTATCGGAATAGGCCGATGCAGAGACGGAAAAATCAGCCGCCCCACAAGCCACTTCGAGAACCGCTTTATTTTCTATATCCGCAATAAGCAAATTGACAAGAATATTCGTATTTTTCATTATTGTACCCCTTGCACGCTTTGGCGCGCTTCCGAACCTTTTATCCTCCATAAATTTGGACTAAGAACTTGTATTCATAATTGAACCATTCTCCCCCCTCCGTTTCGCTGGTTAAGCCCTTATTTTACCGATGCCGCAAACCGCAGGAAGGCTTCCCTCCCCTGCGCATCGCACTTGAATACCCCGGCGTGCTCCAGAACCTGCGCAAAGACGAGCCCAACCTCGTCCCGGAGAATACCGTCCACATTGTCCGATGTGAAGGCGTGCCGCTCCCGCAGTTCCGCGGCCCAAAGGGCGTGCTTGGCCAGCTCCTCGTCCGCCGCCGGGTCGCCGCCGGAAACCAGCATTTCTCCCAGCCGGGAAAGCTCCCCTTTCAAGCGGGCGGGCAGGATCGCAAGTCCCATGACCTCAATCAGCCCAATGTTCTCCTTTTTGATATGGTGCAGCTCGGCGTGGGGGTGGTAGACGCCCATGGGGTGCTCCGGAGTGGTAATATTGTTGCGGAGCACCAGGTCCATCTCGTACTGGCCGTCCCGCATCCGGGCGATGGGGGTAATGGTATTGTGAGGCTCCCCGTCGGTTTCGGCATAGACGAAAGCGGCCTCATCGGTGTAGCCCCGCCAGGCCGTAAGGAGCTTTTCCGCCAGGTCCACCAGGCGTCCGTCACCAGCGCTGCGCAGGCGCAGGACGGACAGGGGCCAATGGACGATACCGGCGGAGACATCCTCAAAGCCGGGGAAGCGCACCTCCCGTTCTACCGGAGCCCGCTCCATGGCGAAGGTATAACGTCCGCCCTGGAAATGGTCGTGGCTGAGAATCGAACCGCCGACAATGGGCAGGTCGGCGTTGGAACCGACAAAATAGTGGGGATACTGCATCACGAAGTCCAGCAGCTTGCGGAAGGCGGAGCGGTCGATCTTCATGGGAGTATGCTCCCCGTTGAAGACGATGCAGTGCTCGTTGTAGTAGACATAGGGGGAGTACTGGAGAAACCAGTCCTTGCCGTCAATCGTGACAGGGATCACGCGGTGGTTTCCCCGGGCGGGATGGTTCACGCGGCCCGCGTAGCCCTCGTTCTCCCGGCAGAGCTGGCACTTGGGATAGCCGCCCTGGGGGGCGGACTTGGCGGCGGCGATGGCGCGGGGGTCCTTCTCCGGCTTGGAGAGATTGATGGTAATGTCCAGGTCGCCGTACTCGGTCCTGGTAACCCACTTGACATCCCGGGCAATGCGGTAACGGCGGATGTAGTCGGTATCCTGGCTGAACGTATAGTACCAGTCGGTAGCAGCCTTCTTGTCCTGCGCCTCCAGGCTGCGGAAGCGATCGATCACCTGGCTGGGACGGGGCGTCAGGATGCCCATAAGCTTAGTGTCCAGCAGGTCCCGGCTGGTGACGCCTTCCTCAATGAAGCCGCGGGATGCGGCATCGTCCAGAATACGGCCCAGGATCGTCTCCAGATCCATGCCAGCAGGAACATCCTGGGGCTCCTCGAAGGAATCCAGACCCAAAGCGGCAAGAAGCTGGTTGACAGCCCAGGTCCTGTCAGCGGGCTGAATCAGGCCCTTGTCCAGGGCATATTGTACCAGAGCGGCAATTTCACGATCTACCATAACCTATTCCTCCCTCACATTTCCAAAATCCATATTCGTCAGACCAGCCGCACGCCGCCCATAGGCCGAATGGTCAGCACATGGCACATCCCCGCCCCCAAAACTCGGTCCATCTCTGTGCGGAAGGCGTCCAGCATATCCAGGGGGACAAACGCCTGGATGGTTCCGGCGAAGCCGCCGCCGTGGACCCGGCAGGCCCCCCTGCCGCCCAGCAGCCGCTCGGCGAGGCCAAGAGCCAGCGCTACTTCCTGGCGCTCCTTGTACCCGGCGGGGACGACATTTTGCAGATACCGCCAGCTGGAAAGGCCGGAGGCGCGGATCAGCGACAGGAAGCGGTCGAAATCGCCGGCGCGGAGAGCGGCGACCTGCCCTTCTACCCTGCGGTTCTCGTCATAGATATGTACGGCGCGGAGAACGGCCCGGTCGCCGGCCTCCTTCCGAAGAGCGGGCAGGGCGGCGTAAAACTCCCCCTCCGGAACCTCCCGCAGGACGCGCTTGCCAAAGTGGGCGCAGATTTTTTTCAGCTCACCGGGGACGGCGGCGTACTCGTCCGTCAGGTCCGCGTGGTCCGCGCCGCTGTCGATGATGCAAAGAGCGTGTCCGGCGGCAGCGAAATCGAAGTCGATCTTCTCCACTATCGGGTGGTCGTTGTCGGCAAAATCGATGGTCACCATGCCGCCCACAGAGGAGCCCATCTGGTCCAGCAGGCCGCTGGGCTTGCCGAAATAGACGTTCTCGGCGTACTGTCCGATCTGGGCCAGCTGGACGGGCGTGCACTGGTTCTCATAGAACAGGCTGTTGAAAATATTCCCCAGCAGCACCTCCAGGGCCGCGCTGGAGCTGAGGCCGCTGCCCTTGAATACGCTGGAGGTAGTGTAGACATTGAAGCCCTCCAGCCTGCAGCCCCGTCCGGCAAACCAGGAGGCGATGCCCCGGAGGATGGAGACGGAGCGGTTGTACTTCTCCGGATGGACCTCCAGATCGCTGAGCTCCACCACGTCCATGGGGAACCCCTCGCTCTGCAGCCGGACGACATTCTCCCCATTGGGAGCGACAGCGGCAATGATATCCAGATTCACACTGCCGGCCAGCACCCGGCCATGCTGGTGGTCGGTATGGTTGCCGCCGATCTCCGTGCGGCCCGGCGCGGAGAATACGGCAGCGCGGTCACAGGGGCCGAACGTCTCCGTCAAGCCCTTCAAAATTCTCTGGTAACGCTCCATCTGCACGGGCAGTTTGTCGGCGCCGCAGAGAGCAGCAACCGCCTGCTCCAGCTTCTGAAAATCCTTCTCGGGAGAAAATGTACAATCCATAGCAGCCTCCTGTTTTGATTTTATTGTGGGGTACTTATTCTTACTTATTATAAATAGGCAGCTTCACAATGAACATGGATTTTTTGATCATCTGCACCTATTTTTTGGTCAGAATGAGGCCCCGGCGGCTACCGGGGCCTCATAATCGCGTTTTTCCCGCCCCGGACTATTCCTTCACGCTCCTGTGCTGCGCCGCGTACTGCCGGGGCGAGACGCCCTTGACTTCCTTGAACGCTCTGGAGAAATAGAACGGGTCCTCAAAGCCTACAGAGGTCGAGATCTCCTGGATGGAGCAGTCCGTCTCCTTCAAAAGGGCGCAGGCCCGCTCGATCCGGTATTCCAGCAGGAACCGCTTGGGAGAAATCTGGAACCGCTTGAGAAAGCGGCGGTAGAGGCTGGAGTGGCTGACAGAGGCGTAATCCGCCAGCCCCTCTACCGTGATGGGCGCTTCGTAGTGGTTCATGATGTACTCCGCCGCCAGCATAGCGCAGTCTGATTCCTTGGTCCTTTCCCGCTTCCCTGGATGGGCCGTGCGGATCAAAAAGGACAGCAGGTCGTACAGCCGCGCCGTCATTGCCAGCTGCGCCCATGCCTGCGTGCCGAAGCAGGCATATATCGCCTGAATCAGCTCCCGCAGCTGCTCGCCGTCCCGGCCATAATAGACCGGCTCCTCCATCGTGAAGTCCGTCCGCTCCATAAACCACCCCGCGTCCAGTCCGCCGAAGCCAACCCAAACATACTCCCAGGGCTCCAGCGAGTCGGCGCAGTAATGAATGGAGGTATTCGGATAGACAAGGAAGGTGTCTCCCGGATTCAGTTCCCGGCGCTTGTCCTGACACACGTACACTCCCTTCCCGCTGATGACATGGTGCAGGAGAAAGTGGTCCCGCACTCCCGGACCCCAGCCGTAGCCGGGAGCGCACTGTTGACAGCCCGTATTCTGGACATAGAGTGATGCCGTACGGCGTTCCAGTTTCATGGAATGTTTATATGTACTATTGGTTTCATTCATTATGACATCCCCTCCTCCTCTCAGATTGCCTGCCCGGGCTGACGGGCAGAGGGAAACCGTAAGGGGCGTTTCCCGTAATTTTATTATACTGAAACGAACCAAGTTTGTCCACCGTTGAGAGGAGTTTTTCCCGAAATCGTCTATTATGCCTAACATTTTATTTTCAATTTGTGAAATTTGCCACAAACCAGGCCTGCCTCACCCGAAAATATCGGGACATTTTCCAGTTATCTCCGCCTTTACTTTATTATGCTACTATGCTACTATACTAAAGTAAAAATAATGGAGGTGACCAACACCGTGGATATATTTCATGGAGAGGGCTCCGCCCTGCTGGTTAAAGCGATCTTGTCTTTGAAAACAGAGGAGGAATGCCGGGCCTTTTTGGAGGACCTGATGACCGGGAAGGAGATTCAGGACTGCTCCCAGCGCATCCTGGTGGCAAAGCTGCTGCGGGAAAAGCTAGTGTATAACCAAATCGCCCGGCGCACCGGCGCCAGCACCGCCACCATCAGCCGCGTCAACCGCTGCTGTGCTTACGGCGCGGGCGGCTACCAGACGGTGCTGGACAGGTTGGAAAACAAGTAAGAACCTGTAGGCAAAATTCCCCGCCCAGCCGGTATCCCCCGCCTGTGAATACAGGTTTTAGGCTTTTCATGCGGCATGCATGACATCTTTCAGGAGGTTTCCTATGGAGCGATCCCCGATCTGGCGTGCGGACGAGTGGGGCGGGCTGCGGTTGCGGGAGCTGTACCACAGCCGAGGCTATCTTCCCTACCGCATGAGCAAGTTCGAGCCCTACGACTTATATCTGAGAAACAAGAGCTTTTTGGTCAGCGAGAATATCCTGACCTTTACCGATACCGACGGGCGGCTGATGGCCCTGAAGCCGGATGTCACCCTCTCCATCGTCAAAAATGCCCAGCCCCCCTCCAGCGGATTGGAGAAAGTTTATTACCACGAGAACGTCTACCGCACCACCTCCGCCGGACTGGGCTTCCGGGAGATCATGCAGACGGGGCTGGAGTGCATCGGCGACCTGGATTTGGCGGCTATGGGCGAGGTGCTGTCCCTGGCGGCGGAAAGCCTGGGGCTGCTGGGCGGCGGCGCGTATCTGCTGGATCTGGGCCATATGGGCCTGGTGTCCGGATTGCTGGAGCAGGTCCGGGAGGAGAACGTGCGGGAGCGGCTTTTGGCAGAGCTGGGGCGGAAAAACACTGCGGCGCTGAGCCAGCTCTGTGCCCAGGCCGGCGTGGAACGGGACCTGGCGGACCGGCTGTGCCGTCTGGCCCGGCTGTACGGTCCGCCGGACCGGATACTTCCCCAGCTGAAGGAGCTGGCGGCAGGCAGCCAGACGAAAGAGTCGCTTGAGGAGCTGGAGAGCCTGTGCCGGATCATGACGCATCTGCATTTGGCGGACAACCTGCGTCTGGATTTCTCCATTGCCAACGATATGCGCTACTACAATGGCATTATCTTCCGCGGTTACTTGCCCGAGCTGGCCAGCGGCGTATTGGCGGGGGGGCGGTACGACAACCTGCTCCGCCGCATGGGCAAAACCGGCCAGGCCATCGGGTTTGCGGTGTACCTGGATCAACTGGAGCGGCTGGATTCGGACAGCGAATACGACGTGGATACGCTGCTGCTGTATGGGCCAGAGACGGACCCTGCCGCTGCAGCGGCCCGGGCCGCGTACCTGGCGGCGGAGGGAAAAACCGTCCGCATGGAGCGGACCATCCCCCGGGAGCTGCGCTGGCGGGAGCTGGTCCGGTTCGAGGAAGGAGGACAGGCGTAATGGATATGCTGAGCGTCGCCCTACCCAAGGGGCGGCTGGGCGAGAAGGTATACGCCCGGTTTAAGGCCGCCGGGTACCCCTGCCCTTCTATTGAGGAGGAAAACCGGAAGCTGATTTTTGAAAATCCCAAGGCGGGCGTCCGGTATTTCTGGGTAAAACCATCGGACGCGGCCATCTATGTGGAGCGGGGCGCGGCGGACGTCGGCGTAGCCGGGAAGGACATCCTGTTGGAATACGCTCCAGATATCTACGAGCTGGCAGACCTGGGACTGGGCCGGTGCCGGATGTGCGTGGCGGCCAAAAAGGATTTCCGGGACCGAGCGGACCGCGTGCTCCGGGTGGCTACCAAGTTTCCCCGCATTGCCGGCAGGTACTACGCCTCCATGAGCCGGGACATCGATATCATCCATTTGAACGGCTCCATCGAGATTGCCCCCATTCTGGGGCTCAGCGATGTGATCGTGGACATTGTGGAGACGGGCAAGACGCTGCTGGAGAATGATCTGGAGCCGAAGGCCGCCATTGTCCCTATCTCCGCCCGGCTGATTGCAAACAAAGTCAGCTATAAGTTTCGGCACGACCGGATCATGGAGCTCTGCCGCCGGCTGGAGTCTCTGACGGAGAAAGGATAAAACGGGCATGATGAAGATTTTAAAGGCGGGTCAAGTTCCCCTTTCGGAAATTCTGGCCCGAGCGGAGGACCAGCGGGATATTTCCGGCATCGTAGCCGGGATCATTGCCGAGGTCCGGAAAAACGGCGACGCCGCCCTGCGGCGGTACGCAAAGGAGTTCGACCATGCGGACATCGATGCGCTGGAGGTCCCCGGCGAACAGCTGGACAAGGCCCTGGCGGATCTGGAGCCCGATCTTCGGGCGGTACTGGAGGAGGCGGCGGAAAATATCCGCGCCTTCCACCAGAGACAGGTACAGAACGGGTTTACGATCAGCGAGAAGTCCGGCGTGGTGCTGGGCCAGAAGGTCACGCCCATTGAAAAAGTTGGCGTATATATCCCCGGCGGCACCGCCCCCCTGCCCTCTACCGTTCTCATGGACTGCATACCCGCCAAGATCGCCGGGTGCTCCGAGATCATGATGGTTTCTCCCCCCGCCTGCGGCGGAGACATCGCTCCCATTATTCTGGCGGCGGCGCGGATTGCGGGGGTGGACCGGGTATTCCGCTGCGGCGGGGCCCAGGCCGTGGCCGCCCTGGCTTATGGGACGGAGAGCGTCCCCCGGGCCGACAAGATCGTGGGTCCCGGCAACGCCTTTGTCGCGGAGGCGAAGCGGCAGGTATTCGGCAGGGTGGGCATCGACATGATCGCCGGCCCCAGCGATATCCTGGTCATTGCCGACGCCGCCAGCGACTCCCGCCATGTGGCGGCGGACCTGCTCAGCCAGGCGGAACACGACAGGGACGCCTGCGCCGTGCTGATTACCGATTCCCCCGTTTTGGCGCAGGCGGTATCAAAAGAAATCGAGGAGCAGCTGGCCCGGCTGCCCCGAATGGAAATTGCCCGGGCCTCTCTTGCGCGCAGCGGAAAAATCATCCTCACCAAGGACATCCCGGAGGCCGTCCGCATCGCCAACGCCCTGGCCCCGGAACATCTGGAATTGTGCGTAGACAACCCCTTCGACTGTCTGGCGCAGGTGAAGAACGCCGGATCGATCTTCCTTGGCCGATCCAGTCCAGAGGCCCTGGGAGATTATTTTGCGGGAGCCAACCATACGCTGCCCACCAACGGTACGGCGCGGTTTGCCAGCGCCCTTTCGGTGGAGGATTTTGTGAAGAAATCTCAGTTCACTTATTACGGCAAGGACGCCATGGCCGACGCGGCGGACAAGATCGCCCGGTTTGCCAGACTGGAGGGTCTGGAAGGCCATGCCCGCAGTGCGCTGGTACGGATGGAAGGAGATACGACATGAGCAGATTTCTCAGCCAGAGGTTTGCGGACCTGGAGGCTTATGTCCCCGGGGAGCAGCCCCAGGATATGCAGTATATAAAATTGAACACCAACGAGTCCCCCTT
>VSNB01000139.1 GCA_009774055.1 Clostridiales bacterium | reverse complement strand
ATCGTGGACGTGCTGAGCCTGCTCATCTACTTCCAGTTCGCCACCCATCTGCTTGGACTATAGTATCTGTAATATGCGGCCTCTCCTGTTTTCAGGGGAGGCCGCAAACCATTGGGGCACAAGGACTTTCCAAATGGTCGAGCGGCAAAAAGGCGGGTTTTTCTTGACTTTTTCCGTCTCCTGCTCTATGGTGGAGACAGGACTTGCAAGCCGGAAGAATGAGGAAAAGGAGCCCACCTATGACAAACCAAACACAGACTATTGGAAAGCCGCTGACGGCCTTCCATCTGAAAGTCATCGCTCTGGTCATAATGGTCATCGACCACACGGCCGCGGCGCTGGAGATCATCCCGATGCCCCTCAATACCTTCCTCCGGAGGATCGGGCGCATCGCGTTTCCCATCTACGCCTTTTTCGTGGCGGAGGGCTGCCGCCACACCCGAAGCCGGGAGAAGTATCTGCTGCGGCTGGGGGTGTTCGCTCTCATCAGCGAGATCCCCTTTGACCTGGCTTTTGATTCAAACTGGCGGACAGGTGTCCCGGGGATAGATTTTCTGAACTTCACCAATGTGTTCTACACCATGTTTTTCGCCGTGGCCTGCATCCACATCTGGGAAACCCTCCGGCGGCAGTCCAGGGCGCTCCAGCTGGCGGCAGCGGGATTCTTTGGCGTCTGCGTGGCCTTCTGGGTCTGGCTTCTGTACGCCGCGGACGGCAACGGACTGCCTATTATCCTGACGATCCTCCTGTACCTGGCCGGTTTCCTGACGGCCTGTCATGCGCTGGGTAAGCGCGGAAATCGGGAGCCGGACTGGCTGGGGAGCCTTCTGTGCATTCTGCCGCTGCTGCCTGTTTTCTTCCTGTCGGAGGTGGGGGACTGTGACTACAGCGTGTTCGGCGTGGTACTGATCTGCCTGATCTATCTGGCGCGGGACCGGAAATGGCAGATCGGCGTGCTGACGCTGGGGATATTCTATGAGTACGGCTGGGAGCTGTGGCTGAAGCAGGTAGTCCTGTGGGAGGGGACCTTCCGCTGGGCGCCCGGGGGCAGTCTGTGCTGCGCGCTGCTGGCGGCGGCGCTGATCTGCCTGTACAACGGGCAGCGGGGCCGGAATATCAAATGGGCCTTTTATGCGGCGTATCCTGTCCACATCGCCATCCTGGCGGCCCTGCGGGCGGTGTTGAGACTGTAGCGGGAAAGGAGAGCGGCTGTGGAAAGTAAAAAAACCTTTGGCGAGTACATCCGGGAGCGGCGGAAGGAGCTGGGGATGACCCAGAAGGAGTTCGCCGAGAAGCTGTACGTCACCGAATCCGCCGTCTCGAAGTGGGAGCGGGGCATGAGCTACCCGGACATCACCTTGCTGCTGGACATCTGCGCCGCGCTGGACGTGACCGAACACGAGCTGCTCACCGCCAGCGTGGACACCCAGAAGCGGGCCGCCGAGCGCATGGCGGAGAAGTACCAGCGTCTGACACGGGGATTCTGCATCTTTATGTGCATTATTTTTGGCGGAGTCCTCTTTGGTTTTGGCATTGCCGCTATCGCCAGCCACGACCTATGGTTCCTTCCCATCGCGGCGGCATCGGTGATGATCGCGGCGTCCCTCACCCTGCTGCCCTTCCTGCTGGCCCGGAGGCCGGAGTGGGAGCCGTACAAATGGGCTGTATCCCTGGGAAGCATGGTAGGCAGTGTGGAGCTGCTGATCCTGCTGTGCTGCCTGCGCTCCGGGTCGATGGAATGGTTCCCGATGGTCGCGCTGTGGGTGCTGTTCGGGAGCTCCCTGCTCATACTGCCGGTCATTTTACCCATGCTGCCCCTGCCCGTTTGGCTGCGGCGGCGGAAGGCCAGCCTGTGTCTGGCGGCGGACACCGCCTTGCTGATGCTGGCGGTGATTGCCAATGGGGCCGCGCTGATGATGGCCTATGGGTACGAGCTGAAAGCCTTCCTGCGGTGGTCCTGTATGACCGTCACGGCGGTGTCCTTCGGGGCGGGATTTATCGTGCTGCCGGTCTTTCTGCGGCAGATGCCTCTGCCGGAAAGGCTGCGGAGGTGCAAGACTTCGCTGTTGATCGGCATCCAGTCCGCGCTGCTGCTCCTGATGCTGACGGCCATCCTTGCGCAGGGAAGCGGCGGGATGGAGTACTGGCCGGTGGTGATGTCCGGCGTTGCTTTGGGACTGAGCGTCCTGTTTCTGCCAATCCCTCTGTGGCAGCTTCCCCTTCCGGAGGGCGTCCGGCGGCACAAGGCGCTGGCGTACTTCTCCGTCAACACGGTGTTGCTGCTGGTCTTGCTGGCCATTACCACAAAGGACTGGTTCTTCCCTATGAGCCTTCCGATCGCCCTGATGGGCCTGGTCCTGCCATGGGGGCTGATGGGCGTCATCCGGTACCTGCCGGTGAACGGGTGGTTCCGGGCATCGCTGTGCTGTGTGTGGATAGGGTTGTGGAGCTGGGTATATCCGTGGATGATGGACAAGGCTCTGCTCCTCAACGGCTGGCCCAACAGCACGCCTTACCGGCTGCTCCTGCCGGTGGATTTCTCCCGGTGGACGGACCCGCAGACGGTGGGATGGAATTGCTTCCTGCTGTCGCTGATTGGCCTGGGGATACTGGCGGCTGTATTTGCGGTCGCGGGAACGCTCAAACGGAAAAAGCGGGTATAAGGACATGCTTCTAAACCAATCGCCATACATGGAGATACGAAACAGGCTCAAAAAACGGCGGGGGCATCAGCCCCCGCCGCTTCAGACGGTCAAAAAGCCCTCCGCGCAACTTTTTTAACAGCCTACCCCCGTTTAACCGGCTTATTTTCCTTCCGCCACTCCCTGGGCGGCAGGCCGTATCGCTTCTTGAACGCCTGGGAAAAGTGCAGCTGGTTGGGATAGCCGCACCGCCGGGCGATATCCCCGATGGGATCGCCGGTCATCCGCATCTGCTCCGCCGCCTTGGTCAGCCGCAGGCGGATGATGAATTCCTGGGGCGTGCAGCCGATGACCGCCTTGAACAGCTTGCTGAAATAGCTCCGGTTGAGCTTGCAGGTTCCGGCGATCTCCTCCACGGTGATGTCCCGCTGGTAATTCTGCTGGATGAAGGTCACCGCCTCCTGGATATAGAAATCCCGCAAGGGGCTGTTCTGCCGCTCCTGCCGGGAGGCGGAGGAGCGGACCAGCTCGTCCAGAAACAGGCACAGATAACCCACCAGATGAAGGGGCGAGGCGTTGGCGTGCTCGGTGATATAGAGCATCCGGCTGCATACCTCTTCTCCGCCTCCGCCCTGGGGGCGGTAGATGGGCTGACTCTGTCCCAGTCCGGCGGCCTCCATGCAGTCCGCCGCCCGCAGGCCGTCGAATTCCAGCCAGACGTACTTCCAGGGCTGGTGTTCGTCGGCGCAGTAGGTATTGACCTGCCCCGGGCAGATCAGGAAGCCCTGGCCGGGGCCCAGGACATGGTGGTGGGTCACGCCGGCCTCGTCGGTGGAGTTCAGAATCCCCTTCCCGGAGATAACGTAGTGGAACAGGTAGTGGTTGCGGACGAAGGGGCCGAAGGAATGCAGGGGCTCGCACTCTTCCCAGCCGTACTGGAACAGCCGGAAGTCCAGGAAGTTATCGTTGGGGAACATGGAAAAAGAATACTCGGACACGGCATTCATCACCAGCTTTCATATCCTGTTTCTATTGTACAAAAACATTCTAGCACAAACGAAAACGTTTGTCACGAAAATTTTTTTCAATTCCACAACTTTTGGAGAGAAACGGTGGAATAGAGAGTTTCCCCCGCACCCTTCCGACGGCGGGCGCATATAGTGGCAGTATGCAAAACAAGGAGGGGATGAAAATGGCTGGAACCAAAGGGAAGGGGCCGGTGATCGCCCTGGTGGGCAACCCCAACGTGGGGAAATCCACCGTATTCAACGCGCTGACCAACCTGCGCCAGCACACCGGAAACTGGCCCGGCAAGACGGTGGAAACCGCCCGGGGAGCGTATACATATCATGGCAGGACCTATACCCTGGTGGACCTGCCGGGGGCCTACTCCCTCCACCCCGGCTCCGCCGAGGAGGAGGTCACCCGGGACTACCTGCTGGGCGGGGAGGCGGACGTAACGCTGGTGGTGGCGGACGCCACCTGCCTGGAGCGAAACCTGGCCCTGGCGCTGCAGATTCTGGAGATTGCCTGGCCGGCGGCGCTTTGCGTGAACCTGCTGGACGAGGCGGAGAAGAAGGGCGTCCGGGTGGACCTGGACGTGCTGGCATCGGAGCTGGGCTGTCCGGTAGTAGGCGCCGCCGCCCGGGGCGGCAGGGGGCTGGACGAGCTGCGGCAGGTCCTGGAGGAGACGGTCCTGCACCCGGGCCCCAGGCCGGAGCGGCCTTTCCCGGCCTGCCCCGGGGACTGCGGCGGCTGCGCCGAGAGCCGCGCGGCGGCCCTCATGGCCCGGGCGAAGGCCATCGCCGCCAAGGCGTCGGACATGGACCCGGAGGCAGCCGCCCGTCGGGACCGGCGGCTGGACCGCCTGCTGACCAGCCGGAGGACCGGCATCCCGGTGATGCTTCTGCTGCTGGCGGGGGTCCTGTGGCTGACCATGGTGGGGGCCAACGTACCCTCGGAGCTGCTCAGCGCGTGGCTCATGGGTTGGCAGGAGCCTCTGCGGGGACTGTTCCAGGCTGCGGGAGCGCCCTGGTGGCTGGAGGGGGCCCTGGTGGACGGGGTGTACCGGACGGTGGCCTGGGTGGTGTCGGTGATGCTGCCGCCCATGGCGATCTTCTTCCCCCTGTTCACCCTGCTGGAGGACGCGGGCTACCTGCCAAGGGTGGCATTCAACCTGGACCACTTCTTCCGAAAGGCCGGGGCCCACGGGCGGCAGAGCCTAACCATGTGCATGGGACTTGGGTGCAACGCCTGCGGCGTCATGGGATGCCGGATCATCCAGAGCCCTCGGGAACGGCTCATCGCCATCCTCACCAACGCCTTCATCCCCTGCAACGGCCGTCTGCCCACCCTGACGGCGCTGATCGCCATGTTTTTCGTCACCGGGAGCGGGCTGTGGAGCTCCTTCGCCTCGGCGGCGCTGCTGATGGGGTGCATCGTGCTGGCGGTGGCCATGACCCTGTGGGCCAGCAGGTTCCTGGCCTCCACCGCGCTGAAGGGGGAGCCCTCCTCCTTCTCCCTGGAGCTGCCACCCTACCGGGCCCCCCAGGTGGGGCAGGTGCTGGTGCGGTCCATTCTGGACCGGACGCTCTTCGTCCTGGGCCGGGCGGTGGCGGTGGCGGCCCCGGCGGGGCTTCTGATCTGGATTGCTGCCAATGTGACCGTAGGCGGGGAGAGCGTCCTGCTCCATCTGGCGAATTTCCTCCAGCCTCTGGGAGGGCTGATGGGTCTGGACGGCATCATCCTGCTGGCCTTCTTTCTGGGCTTCCCCGCCAATGAGATCGTTGTGCCGTGCATGCTGATGGGGTACCTGTCCACGGGGACCCTGACCGACTACGGGAGCCTCTCCCAGCTTCATGGACTGCTGACGGCCCACGGCTGGACCGCCGCCACGGCGGTGTGCGCGCTGGTGTTCACCCTGTTCCATTTCCCCTGCGGTACGACGTGCTTCACGATCTACAAGGAGACGAAGAGCCTGAAGTGGACAGCGGCGGCGGTCGCCCTGCCCACCGCCGTGGGCGCGGGGCTTTGCATTCTGATCCACCTGCTGCTGGGATAGGCCGGCTGTACATAATTAAGGCAGGAAAACGCCGCTAAAGAGCCTGGTTCGTATCTCAACGTATGGGAGAGATATGAAACAGGCTTTTTGGTATGGTTTTGCCTGCCGGCCGTTCCGTTCATGGAGGGTAATTCACGGGGATTGGAGGGTACGGATGGGGACGATCCAATAAGACGGATGTCTTTTCCATAAAATCCACTTGCATTTTTTGGCGGAAAGTGCTATATTGCAAGCTGTTCGATTTCCAGTAAGAACCTGTATTCATAGGCGAGGAATGCTGAATGGGCGAAGGATTTTACCGCCCTGCAAGGCAAAAAATCGCAGGAATACTGCCGTATTTCAAGATTTTTTAACGCGGCAGGGTGGTAAAAGACCCGGCCAGACGGCGTTCAACGCCTGTGAATACAGGTTCTAAGAAGCGAAGAGAAACGAGGTAATACCATGCAAGTTCTGATCTCCCTGTCCTTCTCCCTGGTGGGCGGGCTCCTGATGTCCCGTCTGGCCAAGAAGCTGAATCTCCCGGCGGTGACGGCCTATCTGGTGGCCGGGCTGCTGCTGGGGCCCTACTGCATCGGCAGGCTGAACCTGCTGGGCGTCGGGTTCCATACGCCGGAGGAGGTGTCCGCCCTGGACATCATCTCCCAGACCGCCCTGGGCTTCATTGCCTTCACCATCGGCAACGAATTCCGCCTGGAGCAGCTCAAGCATATGGGCAAACAGGCCATCACCGTGGGCATTGCGCAGGCGGTATTCACCGCTGCCATGGTAGACGTGGCCCTGGTGGTCCTGCATTTCATCAATCCGAATCTGATCTCCATTTCCTCCGCCATCACCCTGGGCGCTATCGCGGCGGCCACCGCTCCGGCGGCTACCCTCATGGTGGTGCGCCAGTACAAGGCCGACGGCCCCCTTACCAAGCTGCTGCTGCTGGTGGTAGCCATCGACGACGCGGTGGGCCTGGTGCTGTTTTCCGCCTCCTTCGGCGTGGCCGCCGCCCTGGAGAGCGGGACCGTCAGCCTGATGACCGTGCTGGTGGAGCCCCTGGTGGAGATCGTGCTGTCCCTGGCCCTGGGCGGCGCTGCCGGATGGGTGCTGTACCGGGTAGAGAAGTACTTTTTCTCCCGCAGCAAGCGTCTGTCCATTTCCATCGGCTTCGTGCTGCTGACAGTGGGGCTGTCCATGGCGGAGTTCGAGGTGGGCGGCGTACACTGCGGGTTCAGCCTGCTGCTGGTGTGCATGATGACCGGCACGGTGTTCTGCAACATCTGCGACTTCTCCGAGGAGCTGATGGGCAGAGTGGACGGCTGGACGGCGCCGCTGTTCGTGCTGTTCTTCGTCCTGTCCGGCGCGGAGCTGAATCTCCAGGTGCTGTCCAATCCCCTGGTACTGCTGGTAGGTGTGGTGTACATCATCTTCCGCTCTTTGGGCAAGTACCTGGGGGCCTGCGGCAGCTGTGCCGCCACCGGATGCAGTGAGAGCATCACCAAGTATCTGGGCATCACCCTGCTGCCCCAGGCCGGCGTGGCCCTGGGCATGGCCCTCACCGCCCAGCAGCTCAGCGACGGGGCCATGGTGCGCAGTGTGGTGCTGTTCTCCGTGCTGGTTTACGAGCTGGTGGGTCCGGCGCTGACCAAGCGGGCCCTCATCGCCGCCGGCGAGATCCAGACCGAGGGCCGGACCAACGCCCGGAAAAAGAACACCCCCAAAAAGCCGCTTAAACTGGGAGAATAAGCGCAGAACCCCTTCCGGGAGCAGAAACGCTCCCGGAAGGGGTTCTCTGTGCTTTTACTGAGCCTCGGCCAGCGCGGCCATTTCCCCGCTGACCCGCTCCTCGCAGGAGCGCATAGCGAGGATAGTCCGCTCCAGCAGGACGTCCAGATCCCACCCCAGACGCTCAGCCCCCTGGCTGATCACGTCCCGGCTGCACCCGGCGGCGAATTTCTTGTCCTTGAACTTCTTCTTCAGACTGCCGACCTCCATGTCCTGGACGCTTTTGCTGGGGCGCATCCGGGCGGCGGCGCCGATGAGGCCGGTGAGCTCGTCGGCGGCGAAGAGGACCTTCTCCATCACATGGACCGGCTCCACGTCGGAGCACAGGCCGAAGCCGTGGCAGACCACAGCGTGGATCAGCGCCTCGTCCGCCCCGGCCTCCCGGAGGAGCTCCGGGGCCTTCCGGCAGTGCTGGTCGGGCCACTGCTCGAAGTCGATGTCGTGGAGGAGGCCCGCCATGGACCAGAAGTCCGCCTGGTCCCCATAGCCCAGCTCTCCGGCGTACCAGGCCATGACGCCTTCCACCGTCAGGGCGTGGAGAAGATGGAAGGGTTCCTTATTGTATTGGCGCAGCAGGGCCAGCGCCTCGTCTCGGGTGTTCAGCATGGGTTGTTCTCCTTAGTCAAATAGAAAGATTCTGAGCCAGCGTTCATAGGCGCGCAGCGCCTGTGAACACGGCCTCTCAGCAGACCAGGCAGCCCAGCAGGGCCATCACGTCCTCCGCCCGGCGGTAGGCCTGCGCCGACAGACGGGCGAACAGCTTCTGCAGGCAGGGGTCCAGGGCTTCGTCGGCGGCCCTCTGGTAGTTGAGGCCGTTGCAGGCCTCCTGGTGGTAGCAGGCCCGCAGGGCCTGGGGCAGGCTCTCCCGGTGGAGGCGCTCCACGGTGACGGCCTGGGCGTAGGGATTGCCGGTGATTAAGTAGTAGGCGGCGCACAGCTCCCGGGCGGCGGCCCGCTTCTCTGCGGCGGCCCGGCACAGGAGCTGGGCCGCCTGCCGGTTCCGCACCCGGCAGGCCAGGGCCTGGCAGCAGCGGCTCTCCGCCAGCTCCTCCTGCAAAAAGCCCTCCAGCACCTCCAGGGACTCCCTGGCCTCGGTGCCCATACAGCAGGGGTTGGTTTCCGCGCCAGGAAGGTTTCCCTCGCCGCCGCCCTCCTGCCTGGGAA
>VSNB01000138.1 GCA_009774055.1 Clostridiales bacterium | reverse complement strand
CATCCTCATCCCTTCTCCAGTTTAGATGTATTGTGTCGTACTTGGGGCCCCTTGTCCGCCGGCCCTCCCCGAAGGCCGGTATCCGCTCCGCCAATGTGCCGCGCCGGCAAATATACTATCTCGACATCCTGCTCCAACGCACATTACCACACTGCCAGAAGCAGGGATACCGCGCACCAGAACACTCCCGAGGCCAGAAACCAACCCGAGGGACGCTGGCGGGACTCGTCCATAATGACGTTTTGGGTATACTCCGCCAGGCTCATGGGCCTCGTTTCGCCGGTGGGATGGCCGTTCCTTTTCCACTGCCGCTTGTAGGCGGCGTATGAAAACGTTTTAAAAAGCCCCACATTCCGGATGTACCGGGTACAGCCCACCAAGATGTGGACCAGCCCGACCATGCAGAACCAATCGGAAACATTCCGGACCGCGCCTGGCGCCCGGCGCACCGCCAGGCCGGCGAAAGCAAGCAGGGCGGCGATCAGGAAGATTCTGATCCAATCCCTTTTCAGTATCTGTTTGATAAAGAACATATCCGTCTCCAGAAAGGCAGGAACTGCCAATACGCTTTTTTTGCTTTTCATTTTTATTATAGGTGAAAAACCCCGCAGATTCCACAATAACTTTTTACGATAGGCGTTGAATATTGACAGAATTTCATATGCACATATTTTATGCAGGGCCTCAACCGTTTTAAATTCACAGGGATGATTTATCTTCACAAACAAGAAACGCCGTCGACACGCTAAAAAACGGAAGCGCCTTGATCAGGCGCTTCCGCTTTGATATGCGCCGCAAAAGCCGGCCGCCATCCGAACGTTCCCGGACGGAGATATTTTCTATAACAGGCGCTTACCGCTCAGACATATAGGGATAGTTGATCGCCGCAGAGGGGCAGAAGGACTCCTTCACCGTGTGGGCGCTGACCCAGCGGATCATGTTCAAGGTAGTGCCCGCCTTGTCGTTGGTACCGGATGCCCGGGCGCCACCAAAGGGCTGCTGACCAACAATCGCGCCGGTGCACTTGTCGTTGATGTAGAAGTTGCCGGAGGCGTTGCGCAGGGCCTTCTCCATCTTCACGATGGCCTCCCGGTCCTGAGCAAAGATGGCGCCGGTGAGGGCATAGGGAGAGGCGCTGTCGCAGACCGCCAGTGTCTCGTCCAGCTTGTCGTCGTCATAGACATAGATGGAGATGATGGGCCCGAAGATCTCCTTGACCATGGACTCATAGGTGGGTGTTTTGCAGCGGATGATGGTGGGCTGCACGAACCAGCCCTTGCTGTCATCATAGGTTCCTCCGGCCACGAACTCGCACTCGGGAGAGGCGGCGGCGCGGTCGATATAGCCCTTGCAGGTTTCAAAGGACGCCTTGTCGATGACGGCGGCCATGAAGGTGTCGAACTCCTGCACATCGCCCACCTTCAACGCGGCGGTGTGCTTTTTCAGCAGCTTCTCCACCTCGGGCCAGATGCTGGCGGGAACGAACGCCCGGGAGCAGGCGGAGCACTTCTGGCCCTGGAACTCAAAGGAGCCGCGGACGATGGCGGCGGCCAGAGGCTCGATATCGGCGGTGGGGTGGGCAAAGATGAAGTCCTTGCCGCCGGTTTCGCCCACCAGGCGGGGATAGTTGGCGTAGGAGGCGATGTTCTCGCCCACCTGCTTCCACACGCTCTGGAACACGGCGGTGGAGCCGGTGAAATGGAAGCCGGCCATTTTGGGGTGGCTGACCACGTACCGGGACATATCGCTGCCGGAGCAGGGCACAAAGTTGATGACGCCGGCAGGCAGGCCGCACCACTGGAGCAGCTTCATGTAATAGTAATTGGACAGCGCCGCGGTGCGGGAGGGCTTCCACAGTGCCACGTTGCCCACGATGGCAGGGGCGGTGGGCAGGTTGCCGCCGATGGAGGTAAAGTTGAAGGGGGAAATGGCGCAGATGAAGCCGTCCAGCGGACGGTAGTCCTGGCGGTTCCAGATCCCGTCGACGCTGGCGGGCTGCTCCTTGAAGATCTCCTGCGCCCCCCAGACGCCGAAGCGGAGGAAGTCCGCCAGCTCGGCAATGTCAATTTCCGCCTGAAATACGGTCTTGGACTGGCCCAGCATGGTGGAGGCGTTGAGTACCTTCCGGTAGGAGCCGGTAATCATGTCGGCGGCCTTCAGGAAGATGGCGGAGCGGTGCTCCCAGGGCATGGACTCCCAGGCATCCTTGGCGGCCAGGGCCGCGTCGATGGCCATCTTCAGCTCCTTCTCCCCTGCCATGCAGCACTCGGCGATGACGTGCTGGTGGTCATGAGGCATGGTGACGGAAATGGTGTTCTCCGTCCAGACCTCCCGACCGCCAATGATGAGGGGGATCTTGACCACCTGGCTGGCCTGCTTCGCCAGCTCCTCCTTCAGAGCGGCCCGCTCCGGACTGCCGGGCAGGTAACCCAGGAAGGGATCGTTCTCGGGGCGGTTGATGGTAAAATACGCATTTGGCATGACTGCTTACCTCCATTTATCAAATCAATAAGTATCTGCGGATCGGACGGATCGAGTATCATCTTCCGAAAGCAGGATAGCACACTTTTTCTCTTTTTTCCACCACAATTTTTCACAAACCTGTTGTAAAATTCACCAACAAGACATTTTAGCGAAACAACGCCCTGACGATTTCACAGAAGCCGTCACATGTCCCTCCTCCACTCGCTGGGCGTTTTCCCATACTTCTTATGGAAGACGGCGCAGAAATAGGACTCGTTGTTGTATCCCACCAGCCGTCCCACCTTGCCGACCGTATTGGAGGTGTTTCGCAGCAGGCGGCAGGCCATATCCAGCCTGTATTCCACAAGGTAATTCTGGATGGTCTTTCCCCGGCTGCTTTTGAAGATACTGCGCACATAATTGACCGACAGCCCCACGGCGGCGGCAATGTCCGCAATGCAAACCGCCTCCATATAGCGGCTCTCGACGTATTCCTCCACATAGGATACCACCCGGAAGGCAGTATCCCTCCACAGGGGCTGGCGGCAGGTCAGAAGGCCGTCAATATAGCGGCTGATGTGGTCGGCGGCCTCCGATGCGTGAGCAGCCTCATCAATCAGCTGATAGGTCGACTTTTCCGGTCCGCACAGCCTCTCCTCACAGGCCGCCGCGCCGTCCTCCCGGAACTCCCATTCGGCCTCTATCAAGAAGTACAGACGGACGCACCACTCCCGAAATCTTGCCGGGCCGCCCCGGGCGCTGACGTCAAAATACTCAGACAGCAATTCATGGACGCGGTTTGCTTTGCCGTGAGCGACGCCTGCGGCAATCTCTCTCTGAAGCTGGCGGAGGCATCGCACATCCTCGCCGCTGAAAGCTGGCCTGTCCGCAAATATTATCTCCAGCGGCTTCCGCTCAGGCGGAGCCTCCTGCCTCCTTGTTTCATGACTGTCCATAGACTTTCCCGCCTCTATTTTGACTGGCTGCAGACCAAACGCTCCAAAAGGGGCATTTGTGAAAATATAAATAATATTTTCATTTTTGCGTTGACTATCCTGTGTAAATTCATTATAATGAAAGCGCATTGGAATGTCAATACCAAAAATAATGCCCCAGCGGCATTTATATCAACAAGGAGGTACTCAGGCATCATGGAAAATACGTTTCACCAGCAAAACAGGCAGGAACTTTACGCCCGCCTTCCCGCCAACAGCCTGCTCTTACTGTTCAGCGGACACGCGCCCCGCAAGACCGGCGACGAGGACTATCCCTTTTTTGCCGACCGCTCATTCGTGTATTACACAGGCATCGAGCAGGCGGACAGCGTCCTTGCCGCGCTGAAGGACACAGGCGGCGTCAGCGAAATGCTCTTTATGCTGCCTCCGGACGCGCACCTGGAGAGATGGAACGGACGGCGGCTCCGCGCAGAGGAGGCGGAGGAACGCTCCGCTGTGGGCGATTTCCGCAGCAACGCGGGATTTCTACCCTTCCTGGAGGGCGTTATCAACCGGGGCGTCACGACGGTCTGCCTGGATTTTGACCAGAAGAGCATCGGGGAACAGCCCGTGCGCCAAGCGTTTCAGCTGGCCGCGTGGCTGCAGAAGCACTTTCCGTTTGTGCGGGTCGAGAATATCCACGATCTGATCCGGAACCAGCGGACAATCAAGAAGCCCTGCGAGCTGGAGGCGATGCGCCGCGCGGAGACGATTACCGCGGAGGGGATCATGGCCATGATGCGTGCCGCCCGCGACGGCATCTACGAGTACCAGCTCAAGGCGGAGTTCGATTATGCTCTGGCCCAGCACGGTGTGCTTGTACCGGGCTTCCCCTCCATCATATCCGCAGGCCGGAATAATTTCTGCATCCACTACTACGGCTACCGGGGGCAGGCGCACGACGGAGACATGATCCTCAACGACGTGGGAGCCTGCTGGGACAACGAGATCAACGACGTCTCGCGGGGCTGGCCCCTCAACGGCAAATTCAGCGAGCGCCAGAAGCTGCTGTACTCCTGCGCGTATAACACCTCCCAGCATATGTTCCAGACGCTGAAGCCCGGCCTGCCGATGTCCCACGTGGACCAGGAGATCCGCCGCTTCAATTTCGAGCAGCTGCGGGACGCAGGCGTATGCAGCAAATTCGAAGACGTCGGCACGTACATCTGGCACGGCGGAGCCCATCACGTGGGCTATGACGTCCATGATGAGGTGAATGTGGACGGCGGCCGCCGGCTTCTGGAGCCGGGAATGGTGTTCTGCGTGGACGTGGGCATCTATCACGAGGAGTGGGGGATTGGCTTCCGTCTGGAGGACAACTGCCTCATTACAGCAGACGGGTGCGAAAACCTGTCCGCCGTGACGCCCAGAAGCATTCAGGATATCGAGGACTACATGTCGCGCTCTGCCCATCGGGGCTGAAAAAGAACCGGAGGCCGCTGGATGATCCAGCGGCCTCTCTGCGTGTCAAAAAAGTGGCTGCGCCACTTTTTTGAGAAAAGGGACCGGGCCGAGTTCGGCCCGCAAAGTACTTTTTCGACGTACACGCCGCCGAAAAAGCGATTAAATTTTTTTCGCGTCTGCAGACGCGAACTCCTGCGGAGGGCTTTTTTGACCGTCTGGGAGGCCGCTGGATGATCCAGCGGCCTCCGTCCTTTTCTTTTCTATTTTTGGGGGCGTACCAACAGCATCGGAATGCTCTTTCAGCCGCCAAACCCCTGCTCTGTGCGCTCAATGATCTCATCCTGAAGCGCTTTATCCAGATTGCGGAAATAATCGCTGTATCCCGCCACGCGCACGATCAGATCCCGGTACTCCTCCGGATTTTTCTGGGCCGCACGCAGGGTGTCCCTGTCCACCACGTTGAACTGGATGTGATGGCCGTCCATATCGAAGTAGGAGCGGACCAGATCCGCCATACGGTCCAGTCCCTCCTCCCCGGCCACCACGGCAGGGGTAAACTTCTGGTTGAGCAGGGTGCCGCCGGTCTTCAGATGGTCCATCTTGGCGCAGGACTTGATCACGGCGGTGGGGCCGTTGACGTCGGCGCCTTTCTCCGGAGAAATGCCCTCCGAGACTGGCTTGTGGGCCAGACGGCCATTGGGGCTGGCGATCATGACATCGCCGAAATACACATGGCAGGTGGTGGGCAGCATATCTACCCGATAGGTTCCGCCCCGCATGTTGGGCCGTCCGCTGACGCTGTCCACGAAGTAGTTGAACACCTTGCGCATCAGGCCGTCCGCGTAGTCGTCGTCGTTGCCGTACTTAGGCGTCTTGTTCCGAACCAGGTTCAGAATACGGTCGTGGCCCTGGAAATTCTCCCGCAGCGCAGCAAGCAGCTCCTCCATCGTAAAGTTCTGATGGTCGTACACATTATATTTCACCGCAGCCAGGCAGTCGGAAATGGTGCCGGTTCCCACGCCCTGGATGACGCTGGTGTTGTAGCGCGCGCCGCCGGCGTTGTAGTCCCTGCCCTGGGCAATGCAGTCGTTGGTGAGGATGGACAGGAAGGGCACGGGCATGTACTTGGCGTACAGGGCCTCGATCAAATTGGAGCCCTGTATCTTGACGGACAGGAAATGCTCGATCTGCCGGGTATACGCATCCCACAGTTGGTCAAAGGTCTTAAAATCCTTTGCCTCGCCGGTTTTGGGGCCCAGCTGCTTGCCGGTAATCTGGTCCACGCCGTTGAACAGGGTCAGCTCGAAGACCTTCGGCAGATTGAAGTACCCCTGCAGGATGTAGGCCTCATTTCCGAACGCTCCAGTTTCCACGCAGCCGGAGCAGCCGCCCTTCCGGGCGTCCTCCAGGCTCTTGCCGGCGTTCATCAGTTCCTGGATGATCGCCTCCGTGTTGTAGAAGGCGGGCTGTCCCCAGCCTTTCCGGGAAATCTCGCAGGCCCGCTTCAGAAATTTCCTGGGATTTTTCCGGCTGATCTGCACATTGGAGTTGGGCTGAACCAGCTGGAGGTCATCCATGCAGTCCAGGATGATGTAAGACACCTCGTTGACCCCGTTCTCCCCCTCCGGAGTGACGCCGCCGGTATTGATGTTGGCGAAATCCGTGTAGGTGCTGCTCTCCTTGAGGGTGATGCCCACCTTCGGCGGAGCCGGCTGATTGTAGAACTTTACCCACAGGCACTCCATCAGCTCCTGGGCCTGGTCCCGGGTGAGGATGCCCGCCTGGACATCCCGTTCATAGAAGGGCCCCAGGTGCTGGTCAAAGTGTCCGGGGGAGTAGGCGTCCCACGGATTGAGCTCCGTAGTCACCGCCAGGTGGGTAAACCAGTAGGTCTGGATGGCCTGATAGAAGGTTTCCGGCTTACGGGCCGGCACCACGTCGCAGTTGGCGGCAATCTGCAACAGCTCCTTTTTCCGCTGTTCATCGGCGCACCCGGCGGCCATTTCCCGGGCAAGCTCCCCATAGCGCTTGCCCAGGATCATGATGGCGTCGCAGGCGATGAGCATGGCGTTGAGCTGGTCCCGCTTGTTCAGAGCATCCGGATCGCTCTGGTAGTCCAGCTTGGCCAGGGCCGCCCGGATGTCCTCCTGATAGTCCAGATAGCCCTTCTCATAGAGCTTGGCGGAGCCCACCGTGTGGCCGGGGCCTCTCTGCTCCATAAATTCGGTGAAAATGCCGGCTGCGTAAGCCTCCTTCCACTCCTCGGGCATGCTCTCCAGGATGCGGCGGCGCATAGAACGCTCCTCCCAGTACGGGATGATCTTCTCCTCCTGGACCTTCAGGTCCTCTTCCGTAACGGAAAAGTTGACCACCTTCCTGTCGTTCATGTTCCGCATGTCTTCCAGAGTGTGGCAGCACAGCTCCGGGAAGGTTGGGGCGGACTGGGGATAATCCCCCTTCTCTCCCACGATCAGCTCTCCCTCGCCGATATAGAGCTTCTTGTGAGAGAAGATGTGCTTGAGGGTCAGGGCCCGCAGCTCAGGAATAGACACCTTGCCCTCGTACCGCTGATAGGCCTCTGTCTCCAGTACGGCCCGCTCCATGTAGATATGGGGCTGGGTCCCCACGCTCAGCTGCCGCAGCTTTCTGATTCGTTCGTTCATTCCCCGCGCCTTCGTTTTCTCCATCTGTTTAACCTCCTATATGGATATTTGTAAACCCTGTGCGGCGGAATATTTCCGCCATCCGTTCCAGCCAGGCGTCCTCCGGCGGAAAAAAGCCGTCCGCGCCGGCGTCCCTTCCCAGCTTCTCATATTTGCCGCTGCCCGCCGTGTGATATTTCAGCAGATTGACCCGGCAGACGCGGATCTTCTCATCCCGCAGAAACGCGATGACGTCCCGGATATATTCGTCTGTGGCGTTTACGCCTCCGATCAGCGGTAGGCGGAGATTGATCTTCCCTCCGTCGCCGCTCAGTTTTTTCAGGTTTTCCAGGATCAACCCGTTGTCCACGCCGGTATAGCGCTTATGCAACGCCGGGTCCAGCAGCTTGATGTCATAAAGAAAGGTGTCCGCATAGGGCAGCGTCCGCTGGAAGTGCGTATAGGGCACATGGCCGCAGGTGTCAAAATCCACGCTGTACCCCTTATGGTGTAGACGCCGCGCCAGTTCCTCTATGTAATCCATGTCCTGGGCAAGGCATTCCCCGCCGGACAAAGTGATGCCGCCGCCGGACTGCTCGTAGAACATCTGGTCCTTCTCCAGCTCCCGGACCAGCTCCTCCAGCGGATACTCCCTGCCCGCCAGCTCCCGCGCGCTGTGGACGCAGGCATCCGTGCAGACGCCGCAGGCGGCGCAGCGGGTCCTGTCAAAAGCCGCCCCCTGCGGACAGGCCGGAACGCAGGCCCCGCAGCCGGCGCATCTCTCCTTGTACAGCATAAGCTCCCTCTGCCAGCGCTGGCTCTCGGGATTATGGCACCACCGGCAGGAGAGGGGGCAGCCCTTGAAGAAAACCGTGGTGCGGATGCCCTCGCCGTCATGAATGGAATATCTCTGGATATTAAAAATCAATGGCATACTCATAAGCTTTTCCTGCAATTTCATATATATGAATTTCTATGCTCCTATTTTACTGCTTTTTCTTTACTTGTCAACCATAGAATTTGACAGTTTATTGTAATTTCTAGCAAAAGTGCCCAACCGCTTGAGCCGTCCCGTCTGCGCCGCATTGACAGTCCGTGAAAAATTGGATATAATGGGTTCACAATAAGTACAATGA
>VSNB01000137.1:3677-8802 GCA_009774055.1 Clostridiales bacterium | reverse complement strand
AACCCGCCCCGATCCCCACGTCCTGGCCCCGCCGGAGCTTCCTGCGCAGGGTGGCGGCATCATCAAACAGGACAAAACTACTGTTTCCAGTATCTGTAAATGTAAAATACTTTGCACATAAATCATGGGAATAAAACACGGACTGCTGCTTCTTTTCCAGCATTTCGTCGAATTTTCGGCTGTCAAGGGGCTCCCCTTCCCCGGAGGGACAGGGCAGTGGAAAGCTCATCCGCAGCCGCTGCAAATCCAGCGCGACCCTCCCCTGCCCGAACCGCTGGACGCATTCCCCCAGCCGCTCCCGCAGATTCCCACCGGACAGGGCGGTGCAGATCAATACGGCGGCCTGCTCCACCTGGCCGCCGTACCGCTCCGGGACGAACAGCCGCTTCCCGTTTCGGGACAGCACCCTGCCCAGAGCCTCCAGGAAGGCGGTCCGGTCCGCCTCCGGCGGCTTCTCAAAATCCGCCAGTACCCCGCCGTAACCCCGGTTGCCGCACTCCCGCCATACGTCCCGGCACAGGGCAGCGGGGTCCCGGATGATGCCGCAGTCCTGGTCCCCCAGGACCATCAGTCCGCCCCGGGTCCGGGCCAGCAGGTCCCGGCGGGTCAGCCGGCCATCCCGGCCCACCCGGTAGGCCACGTGGGCCAGACGGTCGGTGTAGCGGGCGGCCTCCCGCAGTTTGTCGGGCGTAACGGCCAAATAGAGTTGCACAGGCACTTCCCCCTTGTGGAATTCCAAACGTTGTGATATACTTTCTTCATCATATGCGACCAAGGAGGGACCTATGCCAGTTTCCTTGATCCCGGACCGGCTGTACGACCGTTACACCGACCTTACGCCCCGGCTGCTGGAGGCGCTGCATATCCGGCTGCTACTGTGCGACCTGGACTACACCCTGGCTCCCCGCTCTGTGGAGCGACCTGACAAAACCCTTCGCGTCTGGCTGGACGCCTGCCGGGAGGCCGGCGTCACGGTGATGATCCTCTCCAACAACCGCTCCACCCGCCGGGTGGAGACGTTTTGCGGAGAGCTTGGCATCCGCTATGTGGGTCATGCCGGAAAGCCCAGCCCGAAGGGCTACCGCCAGGCTATGGAACAGGCCGGGGAGACGCCGGAGCACACCGCCATGCTGGGCGACAAGCTGCTTACCGACGTGCTGGGAGCCAAGCGGGCCGGGATAACGGCGCTGATGGTAGAGCCCCTGGGAGGGCCTGCAGGAGCCTGGAACCACGTGCTCCACGCCCTGCAAAGTCCCTTTAAACGGATCGCAAGAAGGAGATGCAGGAAAAACTATGAGCAGATTCCATAAGATCGCGGAAAAGCTGGACTCCTACGACCTGGACGCCATGATGGTCACCAGCTCCCCCAACCGGCTGTATGCCACTCAGTTCCACTCCTCCGCCGGCGTGGCCGTCGTCACCCGGGAGAAGAGCTATTTCTTCACCGACAGCCGCTACATTGAGGCCGCCGGTAAGCGGATCACCGGTGCGGAGATCCGGCAGAGCACCGACAGCGTGTCCCTGATTGACCTGACCAACGAGGTCATCAAGGCCTGCGGCATCCAGAAGCTGGGCTTTGAAGAGCAGTACGCCACTGTAGAGGAATACAACCGCTGGAAGGAGAAATTGGCCTGCCAGGAACTGGTTCCCGCTGCCAAGCTGTTGATGGAGCTGCGGAGCGTAAAGGAGCAGGCGGAGGTCGACTGTATGATCGCTGCCCAGCGGATTGCGGAAAAGGCGCTGAAGGACGCGTTCGACTTCATCAAGCCCGGCGTGACGGAGAAGGAGATTTCCGCTTTCCTTCAATACCGGATGCTGTGCCACGGTGCGGAGAAGATGAGCTTCGAGCCCATCGTGGTCAGCGGCGTCAACAGCAGCATGCCCCACGGCGTCCCCTCAGACAAGAAGGTGGCGGCAGGCGACTTCGTCACCATGGACTTCGGCTGCGTCTACGGCGGCTACTGCTCCGATATGACCCGGACAGTGGCCGTAGGCTTCGCCACTGAGGAGATGGAGAAGGTGTACTACACCGTCCTGGATGCCCAGAAGGCTGGCATTGCCGCGGCCAAGGCCGGCGTTACCGGCAGATTTGTCCATGAAACCGCCGCCAAGGTCATCGGAGACGCCGGATATGGCGCGTACTTCGGACATGGCTTCGGCCACAGCCTGGGCGTGGAGATCCACGAGAACCCCCGCTTCTCCCAGCAGAACGACCAGCCGGTGCCCGCCGGCGCGGTGATGTCCGCTGAACCGGGAATCTACATCCCCGGAAAGTTCGGCGTCCGGATCGAGGACGTGATCGTCCTGGGCGAAAACGGCTGTACCGACATCATGGAAGCGCCCCATGAGCTGATTGTTTTGAAATAACCTCCGCCCCAAAGCCTGCAGTTAACAAGAGCGCCGCCCTTCCCGGGCGGCGCTCTTTGCGTATCCAAAATGGCAGTGCGGCGCGGCTCCTCACCGCCTCCTCACCGCCTCCTCACCGCCTCCTCACCGGAAGCCATATCTCGCTCTCATAATCCGGCGCTGCGGTATCCCCCATGGAATACCACTCCACGTTCGCGCCCAGCGCAATCTCAAATTCCGGATTCCCCGGCAGCCACTCTTGGAAGATTTTCGTGTTGACGCTCTGCAGCGACTCCGGCAGCGGCCCGCTGCACCGGAACCTGGCCCATTCCAGGGCAGGCAGGGTGCACACCGTCAGGCCCTCCGGGACCTCCCTGCCGTCATACCACCCGGCGATCAGATACCGGAACCGCCCTGGGGAGGCCCCCGCTTCAACGCACACGCCGAATTCCCCGATATTGCATTCGCAAACCGCCTTCTCCAGCGCCGTCTCCGGCGGTTTCCCCGCCCACATGGGGCGGCAGAAGGCCCCCAGGAACTCGTCCCAGAACCGGGGAATTTCCCGATAGGAGGTTTCCCCGGAGAACTCCCGCTCCAGGCCAATAAACCGGAGCTCTTCCCGCTTGTCCAACGTATAATCCATGCCATGTCCTCCTCGAATCGTCAGCGTAATTTTCAGTGGAAGGAACGGGACCAGCCGGCCTGGATTCTGCCGCAGCTGGGCGGGCGACACGCCATGAAACCGACTGAACGCCTTGCTGAAGCTCTCCGGCGTGTCATAGCCGTACTGGTAGGCCAGGTCGATGACCTTTTCCCGTCCGGCGATCATTTCCAGTCCCGCCAGGTACAGCCGCCGGTTCCGGACGTACTCCGCAATGGAGTACCCGGTCACCAGTTTGAATCCCTTTTGCAGATAGACCGGGGACAGGCATGCCTCCTTCACCGCCCGTTCCGCCGCATCCTCCTCCAGCAGGTGCGCCTCCAGGCAGTCCACCGTCCGCCGCAGGGTTTCCGTCCACTCCATGCCATGCCCTCCTCCCGCTTGATGCATTTATTCTACATGATACGGAATCGGTTGTCATGTCTTTTTTTACACAAATCTGTCCGTATGCAAATAAATCGGCCCCGGAGGCGTTCGCACGTCTCCGGGGCCTTTGTTTCAGCCGTCCTTCACGGACAGCGCAGGGACTTGCTTAGGCTTCTTCGGACTCGCTGCCGGCATCCTCTGCCTCTCCCTCGCCCTCTGCGCCCTCTTCGGGCTTGACAGGCTCAGCGGAGGCGGACATGCCGCCGTTGTTGGCCCACTCGTTCTCCAGAGACTTCCAGTCCCGGGCCTCCAGGATCTCGGTCCAGCTCTCCGCGCCAAACTCGTCGACATCATAGTCGTGCTCGTTGGTGGCCTCCTGCACGGCCTCATAGTACCAGGCGTCCTCCGGGTTGTCCAGCCACTTCTTCATGTCGGGGAGCATATGCTCCGCGTCAGGAACGCGGTCCAGCATCCGGTTGACGATGGTCATGACCTCCGCGCGGGTGATGGTTTCGTCAGGCGCAAAGCGGTTGCCGCCAACGCCCTTGATCCAGCCGGCCTCCACGGCCTTGCGGATGTCCGCGGCGGCCCAGTGGCCCTCGGTGTCGCTGAAATCGCCAATGCTCTCACCGGTGATCTCGTCGCTGACGAAGCCGGCGGCGATGGAGGCGAACTCAGCGCGGGTGATAGCCTGGTTGGGCAGGAAGGCGGCATCCTGAGCGAAGTGCTTCAGCGCACCGGCCTTCAGGCAGGTGGAAACGGCGTTGTTGTGCCAGTTGCCCGCGTTCACATCGCTGAAGGGATTCTCCATGCTCCAGTTGGCGGCGCGGTAATCGTCCTCCATCAAGCGGAAGAAGATGGTCACCGCCTCGGCGCGGGTGATGTTCTTCAGAGGCCGCACGGTGTCGTCCTCATAGCCGATGATATACGCGAAGTGCTCCGTGATGTTCAGACCCACCGCATTCGCCAGAGGCACTTCCTCGTCCAGGATGGTTGTGGCGCCATCAGGATCGGGGCCCAGAGGCGTGGGATTCTCGGGAATGGTGGTCGTACCGCCGCCAGTGCCGGGGCCGGGATCGGGCGGCGGGAACACGGGTCCGGTGGTGCCGGCGGGGGCGTAGGTCAGCTCATAACTGGCGCCTCTGCGGTCGATCACCGCGCCGTTGGGGTTCGCGTTGGCGCCCCAGACGCCGTTGGCGTACCCGGCGTTGGCGGTTCCGGTGGGAATGTCGCCGGTGCGCAGGGTATACGTGCCGTCCGCAGCCATCTCACCGGCTGCATTGCGCAGGGTCACAACTGTGCTGCGGGTGGTGCCGCCGCCGGTCCAAGTACCGTTGACCACGGTGAAGGTCACGGTCGCCTGGTACTTGTCGGGAGTGCCGTCGGAACCGCCGTTGGGACCAACTGTATCAATGTCGTAGTACAAATCAATCACTGTATCATTTGCGACCAGCTTCTGCGTTGTTACAACAGAATCCAATACCTTTGCGGTATCGTACACATAACTTGCACTGTTATAGTCGGCAGGTTGATCAACATACCCGCTGATAAGTGTGCTAAGAACTGTGCCATATGGTGCTGTTGCATCCTCTGCAGAGACTAACCAATTACCAACCTCAACACCATCGGAGCCTATAAAGTGCTGTACAATTGAATAGGACATATCTGCAACTTCATACGTCCAGGTACCGACAAACTCAACATCCGCACCGTCGATGGTGTAGCTGTCAGGAGCCCAGCTCTGGAAGGTCC
>VSNB01000137.1:0-3577 GCA_009774055.1 Clostridiales bacterium | reverse complement strand
GTATCCGTCTCGTTGACCGGCTGATAGCTGGTCACGGGGGCGGATACGGTAGCGCCGTCATACGCCTCTGTCGCGGTAGGCAGATCGGGCATGCCGGTGGCAGGCAGGGTCTTTCCGTCCGTGCCGCTCTCGAAACGGTAAGTCACAGCGTACTTATCAATTTCTTGATAATACAGATTCAGCGTCTTACCATCCGACGAAATAACCGCACGGACATATGCTGGATCGTATCCAGGCAAACTGACATGCAATGGAATCAACTGCTTGCTGCCGCCGAGGGAAATCGGAATCTCCAACATATTATCCGCCAGAGTCGCTCCATTGGAATTTGAAGCCAGCGAGATCTCTGTCGAACTGCTCGAAATTTGAATAAAACTATTAAAGGTTGGCTTATTTGTGGTCAGTTCCAGCCTAGCATTGAACTGAATACACAGCATGATTTCCTTATTGTCAGTGTCATTCAAATATCTTACAGTTAAAGATTCCGTTGTTACGATCGGTTTAACTTTGATACCAACTACGCAGACACCATGACCAGATTTAATCTGATCATCATCTACATCTCTTGATCCAGCCAAATCAATTTCAAAATCAGTATTGAAATTGGGCTTAGACCACCTCAGTTCCTCAAACCTGTTCGGTATCTTTTCTAGCACTACTGAGTCACTCAAGGTTCCATCATGAGAAACATGATCTACGCTGACAGCCTCTATCTCATATTCATTGCTAGTAATCGTCAATGCAACAGATTTGATTTTCGCCAAACCGTAGTAATAATGCACTGCGCTGTTGCCACCCTGAAGGACATTTCCGTTGCTATCATAAACCTGATATACAACTCCAGTCAGCAAAGTATTGTTTGGGTGATCTGTAATCAGCGGCCAATCGGAAATTTCCAGCGACACTCCATTGCTGAGTTGAGTGTAATTGCGGTAATAGAATGTAAGCTGCGCGCCGTCAGGAATGCGATTCCAAGCACCGTCATTACCATAATACTCCCAAGTATTGTTCAAACAGCGGATAGCAGTCGCATTTTCACCTTTATTGATGCAGTTAGGCTCATTGTTTCCTGCTTTCTGAATCTGATCGCCAGTCTGCACCTTGACCATCCAAAACTTATGATCTTTTTGATCTGGCGCAATGTTTGTAACCGCTACCCCTTGCGTGGTATTAATATTATCAGAATCCTTGACATAATTATCCAACCGGCTAATAGTCATTGGCTGATTGGTAATAAAGGCGTGCGCAGTCCATTCGGCATCAGCCTGTCTATTGATCACCGTAACGGTAAAGGTTTCCGAACCGGCGGGATGTTTTTCCCGGCCTTTACAATACGTATCCCAAGAATGCGTAATGGTGACCGTACCCTCGGCTTTGCCAGTGACCGTTGCAGATCTGCCTTGTCCAGACACATCGGCGATAGTAGAATTATCGGATATCCAGGTATGTTTTTTCGATTCCAACAAGCTACCATTATCACTCTTCAGAGTGGCCTGTTCACCAACCTCAATCTCTTTGGACCCTGCGTTCGCCAGCAGCTCTGGCTCATCCACACCCTCGATCATACCCTGGAAGTAAACCGTCACCGGCTCGCCATTATAAATAATGGCGTCCCCGGTTACACGGATCACCGCCGGGTCATGTTCCTGGGTGTCCTCGTACCAAACGGTTTCGTTCACGGTTTCTCCAACAAAGGTCAGAGTCTCCGGGAAATTGCCGCCCAGCACGTCCTGGTAGTTGTCCCGCACAAGGCCGAACAGGTTCCAGGCGGACAGCATCGCCTTGCCGGCGTTGGGGTTCGCAGCCAGCAGCCAGGCAGGGTCTACCAATGTCGCCCCCTCGGGGATCACGATTTCCGGGATTTCGGGAACCTCTGTCTCCTGCTCCGCCGGCGCATAGCACTCCTCGGAATGCTCGTGCTCCTCCAGAGCGCAGATCAAGGTTTCCGATTTGCTTTCGGTATAGCAGTCCTCGCTGTGGACATGGCCTTCCGCCTTGTCGCAGCGCAGAACCCGCTCGCCGGGGACATAGCACGCATCCATATGTACGTGGCCTTCCTCATCGGAGGCGCACGCCAGGACCGGCTCGCCCGGGGCATAGCAGTCCTCGCCGTGGACATGGCTCTCCTCCACGCCGCAGATCAGATCGCTTACCGTTTCATAGCACTCCTCCGTGTGGGAGTGCGCTTCTTTGCCGCAGATCAGCTCACGCCCATCTGCCGACAAATCATTCAGCTCCGCCGCCATCGCAGTGGCTGGCAGCAGGCTGACACACATCATCAGGGCAAGGAACAGGGCGAGTCCGCGCTTGCTAAGGGTCTTGAAATTCTTCATGCAATCAATTCTTCCTTTCTTTGCAAATTGGTTCGGATGCAAAGTATCCGGCGGCCGGGCTGCCATAGCTTTTCAGCCGTAGGCCCCATAGCTTTGCGTCCCGTCATTTCTGGCGGTTTGCTAATTTTGCAGCCGGGCTAGCCTGGCGCTTGCGCGCGGTAGCTCCCATAGCTTTGCGTCCCATCGTTTCCAATGGTTTGCCAAAATTAGCAACCAGGCTGACATAGCGGTACTGACAAAAGTCTGCAACACCTTAGTCCCTATAGCTTTGCGTCCCACCGTTTCCGATGGTTTGCCAAATGATGATACTAGTAAAATTGTTTGCGGTCTGCCCAATGTTCAATTTTCGCATTCAATTTATGCGGACCATCTTGTCCGTTGCTCCCCCGCCCCGCCGTTTGATGTGCAAAACGACGGGGCCGCCGGGCCGGGCGGACTCAGATCCGCTGCCGGGCATACAGCCATCAGCAGCCCCTCCCTTCTTCAACACGATTTATGCCAAGCCCGATTTTCCGGGCGAGACACCCCCTTTCCTGCTCTTCTCCGCATTGGAACGCAGGAAAATAGCGTATGGCTCCGCAAGTCTGCGGAAACCTGACACCATTATAGCACGCCTTGAATGGCATAAGCAAGTGTTTTCAGAAATTTTCACCAAACGGTCCCGGGCGTTGCCTTCTTTCCCGCTTTTTTCTGCCGGCGACCGTGATTTTTCGCCGCTGCCCCACTCCTTTTGTAAAAAATGACAGTTGACTTCACCACTTTAATGCTATATAGTGTCAAAGTAAACTCCGCCGGCAGGCGGATGAAATGGTTACAAAAAGGAGATTCGATCAAAAATGAAAAAGAAATGCTTTGCCCTGCTTTTGGCCCTGGTCATGGCCCTGGCCCTCGCCGCCTGCGGCGGGGACGCCACTCCCCAGCCCGGAGACGGCGATCAGGCGGACGCTCCCCCGGTGGATGCGGCCTCCTACGTGGTGGGTATCTCCCAGTACGTCACCCATCCCGCCCTGGACGCAGCCACGGAGGGCTTCCGCGACGCGCTGAACGAGCTGCTGCCCGGACAGGTGAAATTCGACTACCAGAACGCCGCCGAGGACATCCCCACCTGCGCCACCATCGCCACCTCCTTCGTGTCCGACGGCGTGGACCTCATCATGGCGAACGCCACCCCGGCCCTTCAGGCCGCCGCCGCCGCCACCGCCGCCAGCCCCCTCCTGGGCACCTCCGTCACCCACTACGGCGGG
>VSNB01000136.1 GCA_009774055.1 Clostridiales bacterium | reverse complement strand
CGCAGAAGCTGAACACCCCCCGCCCGCCCTCCAGGTGGCAGCTGAGCTTATAGCTGGAGGCCGGCAGCCGGGGATGGCCCGCCAAGGACTTGTACTGGGCCAGGTCAATGTCCGCCTGCCGGTGTTCAATGCGGACTCCCACCGCCAGGGGCTTGGGCTCCATGGGAACTCCGGCGGCGAGGAGCATTTCGAAGGTGTCCCGCGCACTGTTGCCCAGGGCCAGGACGGCCTGCCGGGCCGGGAGGCGGAAGGGCCCCTCCGGCCCCATGACCTCCAGGGCCGCCAGACACCCCTCCCGCAGCTCCAGCCCGGTGAGCCGGCTGCCGAAACGGATGCTGCACCCCAGCTCCTCCAGCTCCCGCCGCATGCCGGCCAGCACGACGCGGAGCCGGTCCGTACCCACATGGGGCTTGGCGTCGACGAGGATGTTCTCCGGCGCGCCGTGGCGGACCAGGGTTTCCAGAATGAAGCGGTGGCGGGGGTCCCGGGTGCCGGTGTTCAGCTTGCCGTCGGAGAAGGCTCCCGCGCCGCCCTCGCCAAACTGGACATTGGACTCCAGGTCCAGCCGCCCCGTTTCCCAGAACCGCTCCACATCCTCCGTCCGCCGCTCCACATTCCAGCCCCGCTCTAGGAGGATGGGCCGCGCGCCGCACCGGGCCAGAGCCAGGGCGCAGAACAGCCCTCCCGGCCCCGCACCCACTACCACCGGCGGAACCTCCGGCGGCGGTACGGCGGGGGGCAGCTGGTACCGCGCCGTGTCCGCCGGAAAGACGTTCCGGTTTCGGCACCGCCGCAGGACGGCGTTCTCGTTTTTCACCTGGACCTGAAGGGTGTAGACGAACCGCACCCCCTCCCGGGCGTCGACGGCCTTGCGGAGGACGCGCAGCTCCCGGAGCTCCTCCTGGGGCAGGCGCAGGATCGCCGCCGCCTTCCGCCCCAGGAGGGACTCCTCCTCGTCCAGTTCCAGCTTGACCCGTTCAATCTGCAGCATGGTTTCCCTCCTTCTCCAGCCGCCCGGACCGACAGGCGATGAGCTGGGCCGCTACGCTCACCGCCACCTCCGCCGGGGTTTCCCCGCCGATGGGCAGGCCGATGGGGGCGTGGACCCGGCCGATCTCCGCCGGGGAAAAGCTGTCCGCCAGGAGGCGTTCCCGGGTGGCGGCGATTTTTTTCCTGCTGCCGATGCAGCCGATGTATTTTGCCGGCGTCCGCAGGGCCTGGACCAGGACCTCGTAGTCCGCCTGGTGCCCGGGGGTCATGATCACCACGTAGTCCTCCGCCGTCACGGCTCCGGTCCGTACCAGAGCCTCCGAAAAGGGGCCGGTGAGGAGTCCGGCGGCGTCCGGGAAGAACGCCCGGGTGACGGCATGCTCCCGCTGGTCGTAGACCACCGTCCGGAAGTCCGTCATGGACAGGAGGGAGGCCAGCGCCCGGGCCACATGGCCCGCGCCGAAGAGGTAGACCGTCCCCGGTCGGGTCAGGGGCTCGGCGAAGAGGGTCCGCGTCTCCTCCTCCGCCAGCATCCCCCGGCTTCCCAGCAGGGGCTCCAGCCGCTCCACGGGGACGTCCAGGCCCCTCAGGCCGTGTTCCCGGTCAAAGGTCCCCATATGCCAGCCCTCCGCGTCCATGGCGGTGACCAGCCAGGAGGGGCCGGGGCGGTCCAGCAGCTCTATCGCCTGGGCCAATATGTTACAGCAAGTTGAATCCGC
The DNA here is from genome assembly GCA_009774055.1 of Clostridiales bacterium. Taxonomy (GTDB): domain Bacteria; phylum Bacillota; class Clostridia; order Oscillospirales; family Oscillospiraceae; genus Pelethomonas. The sequence continues at coordinate 7,141 of VSNB01000136.1, read as the reverse complement.
CGGATCAAAATACTGAAAGTATATGCGCACGCCGCCGCCGCAGATCATGCCGATGTCGGCCGTCTCCCCGGCGGAGAGGCGGTACGCCTCGAACCGGGACCGCTTCCGGTCCAGCAGCTCCGCCGCCAGCTGGCCGGCCCGGTATTCCACCGCGCCGCCGCCGACGGTGCCCAGAGTCTGCCCGTTTTCCAATACCAGCATTTTCGCGCCCGCCCCCCGGGGGGTGGAGCCATGGCTGGCAACGACGCTGCACAGCACCGCGCCCCGGCCCTCGCCCAGCTCCCGGCGCAGGGCGGCAAACAGCTTTTTCATCCAGTCCTCCTTCTTATGGCCGTTCCTGGACCGTCACGGCGACGGCGTCGCCGGGGCCCTTTCCGATTTTCGCTTGGATGTCCTTCCGGACGCCGATGATATAGCAGACGGACCCGTCGGGGTTTTTCACGCCCATGTTGACCAGGCTTCCCTCGTAGGGCGCCCCGTCGAAGACGGCCCGGACCTTTACCCGGCCCTTGCCGAACTCCTGCCGGACGTCGTGGGGAAACCGGACGAAGGCGCCGTGCTTGTTCGGAACGGGCTCAATTACGGCGGTAAACGTATATATAGCAGGATTCATGTCCATACCTCGCCGGAAAATTTCTCAACTGTCTGTATTTGTTTCTCCAGGACCGCCCGGTATACGCGGTACCGCCCGACGTCCGTTTCAACTTCCCATTTTATTGCCTCGGAGCGGGCTGCGCACATCACTCGATCCCCTTCAGCAGCGCCGCCGTCTCCCGAATCCGCTCCGCCAGAGGCCCGGGGATGTCCAGCTGTTCCACCTCGCAGCCGTCCGGCGTCAGACGGTTCCTCACGCCGAAATAGATCCCGTCCAGGAAAACCGAGGAGTACTGCCACTCCCCCCGCAGACAGGCCAGCAGGGACAGCGCCCCGGAGGACAGGGCGGGCGCCGCGTAGGGCTTGTAGCCCCACGCCCGCATCTGCAGGTTGGCCCCCTTGGTGAGCTCCGTCAGCTCCCGGGACAGCTTGTCGTCGTAGCGGGCAATGGAGTTGGCGATGATCAGCCCCTCGCCGTGGGGGCCGAAGGCCCGGCCCTCGGTGAGGTAGGAGGCGAAGCGGGGGTCCTTTTGGGCGAAGTACATAGCCCGGGCATTCATCACCCCAAGGCCGAAGCCACGGATCTGGCCGGGGCGGAGCCCCTTCCCGTCCGGCTGGCCGGCCTCGTCCCGATTGCTCTCCGTCAATGCGGCGCGGCAGAGCTGGTCCACCGGGTCGCTGACCACGCAGAACATGCCCTGGAAGCCCTTCTTTCGGGCCATGCGGGCGTAACCGGCCACCAGGGGACGGTTGAGCGCATACTGGGCCATGCGCACGTCGCCGCTCTTCACCGCCGTGTCGGGGACGAAGCGGGAGGCGCAGAAGAGGAATACGTCGCAGTCCAGAATGTGATCCATATCGACAATTTCTACCGGGGGGAATCGCCCCTCACCGGGGATGTTGATCTGGTTCAGCTCAAACTCCCACCGCTGGAGCACCCCCTCCCGCAGGTCGCAGATGCCCAGGGCGGAGATCACGTCTCCCCCCAGCAGGCGCAGTCCCATAGCCAGCGTGCTGCCCACGTCCCCCAGGGCCAGGAGGTGGACACGGAAACGGTCCTTCCGGGGCGGCGTGCCGGTCAGGGGCGCGGCGGGAAAAGGGGGAAAAGCGGATATTTCGCGGGTATTATACAGATCGTAGTCCATTTTCGTCATCCTATTACAATTTTAAAGTTGGCCTGCAGACGCTTGAGCATTTCAATGTCGTTGTCCAGATAGGTGGAGGCGCTGCGGTTCAGGTCGTAGGACATGCATCCGCCCTTGTCCGGACATAGGGGCAGGATCACCGCCTCCCCCAGGCGGCTGAGGGTCAGGTTCCGGGCGTAGAGGGCGCGGTACTCCGTTTCCAGGGTGAGGAGGATGTCCCGGGCGTTCTCCAGACAGCACAGGCTGAGGTGGTAGGTAGAGCCGTCGGCGCAGTCCTCGCTGAGGTCCGGGGCGGCATAGGGGAAGATCCGGTTCACCGCCGGATGGAGGCCCCCGGCCATAGGCTCCGGACGGCGAACCGTGTCGCCGCCGATGAAGGGGTACAGGGTGGACTCCACGAACCGCAGCCGCAGGTTGGGCAGGTAGTACACGCTGTCCACCGGGTAGCCCAGCTGCTCCATGGTATCCCGGCCCATGCCGGTGAGATAGCCCACCAGCACCTGGCGCACCGGGGCGCCGGCTTCGGCCAGCAGGGGGGCGATGGCCCGGATGCGCTTGCCGTCATGGAGCATGTCGTCCACCAGGATCACCGGCCTGTCAAAGGCGTGGATGGTCCGCACCTGGTCGGCCAGGGAGGAGTAGTTGGGGTAAGCCTCCACGGCGTAGGAGGACAGATCCGGCTGGTAGACCTTGTCGGTGTGGAGGGTCTTGGTAACGGTGTTGGGCACCGCCACCCCCCGGAGGATCTTGCCGAAGGGCACACAGATGCACTCCCCCAGGGTCCGGGGCTCCACAGGCCGGGGGGGCACGCCGTTGCAGGCGGCGATCCGCCGCAGCAGCCGCTGGTACACCACCCCCGCCGACATGGACAGCACCAGGCAGCCCGGGTACATCTCCGTCAGCGCCTTCTGCAGGCGGCGGTGGGCCAGGGAGACGGCGCTCAGCACCCTAGGGTTGGCGTTGAGGGGGGCTTTGATGGAGGTTTCAATGTTCCGGGTGAGGACGATGGGCCGGCGCATGTCCACGGTAAGCAGTTCATGCCCCCGGTCCGTCAGGGGAGCGGGGATGAAGCCCTGGAGGTCCAGGATCTCCCGGACAGCGGGCGAAATGGCCTCAAGGGGGCAGCAGAGGGCGAAGGTGTACTCCTGCCGCAGGGCCAGGGTCAGGACCTCGGTGAGCAGCAGCTGGCACAGATCCAGCTGGGCGGGGCCCTTGGGGACGAAGATGCCGCTGATGACCAGCGCGCGGCCCCCGGTTTCCTGGCGGACGAAGGCGGACAGCTGGGCGCTGCCCAGGCGGGAGAACAGCTGCTGGGATTCCAGGCACCGGAAGCTGGCGAAGCCCAGGGCCGTCTCTCCCCGGCGCAGAACGCACAGCCGGTCCCCCATCCTGCGGAGGGTTCCGCACAGCCCGCCGGGGTCCGGGTGGGCGGCAAGGACCCCGGTCCGGAGGGCGTCCTCGATCTCCGCTGTCAGCTCCGCCGCCTGCTGGAATTGGAGTTCGTCCAGGCGCAGCACCGGCTTGTCCTGAGGCTCCCGGAGGTAGAGGCCGTGGCGGTAGATGAATTCCTGGGCCACGGGGTCGATGAGGTTGGCGATGTCCCGTCCCTGGTCGATGGCCTCCCGGATGCGGGTGGAGCTGATCTCCTCCAGGTGGGTGGGCAGCTTCAGCTCGGTCACATGGCCGGTGATGGCGCTGTAGTCGTGGCGGTCCCGCCCACCCTGGTCCCGGCGGAAGATGATATGGTCGAAGGTGTGGATGGAGTTCTCCTCGGGGGCCTTCCGGTAGGAGGAGGCCCCGGCCACCACGTCGCTGCCCGCCACAATAGCCACCTGCCGCCCCGGGAAGGCGGCGCGGAGGGCCGCAAGATTGGCGGGGTTGGCGATGTTCACGGGGAAGTCCTCGGGGAAGATGTCCACGTGGAACTCGTCCGCCGTGGAGATAGCCGCCAGGCGGCGGCGGATGCGGTGGGGCTGGGTCTTCTTGGACCAGGAGAACTCGTCGATGGCCAGCAGCACCTCGTACCCCAGGTCCCGGATGGCCCGGACGATGCCCTTGTGGGACAGGGTAAAGGGGTCGAAGGTGCCGGGGAAGAAGGCGATGGGCCGGGGCTCCTCAAAGTGGAAGCCCCCGTGGAGGATCTCCTGCTCCGTAAGGAAGCGGTAGAGACGCCCCAGCATGGCGGCGCGGTAGTAGAAGGTCAGCTCGTCCCCCTGGTCCTCCCGGAGCAGGGACAGGAGCTTCTTCATGGTCAGCAGGAAGGCCCGCCGCTTCTCGTGGCGGCCCAGGACCTCCGAGCCGAACACCCGGCGGCCCAGGATGAACAGCGCCTCCTGCCGCACCTGGGAGCGGAAGCCGGCCAGACCCTTGAGGAGCATCCCCAGCAGACGCTCCCGGCGGCGGCGGTAGACCTCGTCGGCCTCCGGGAAGCGAATGCGGTAGGTGTCGTACTCCTCATAGACCACCCCCACGGTATCCAGGGCGGCGGCAGCCACCCGGGTATTGGAGGAACACAGGGAGCTGTCCAGCTCCGAGAGGATCTCCTCCAGCTGCACCGGCGGCAGCCACAGGCAGAACCGGCCCAGATAGCCGGGAATGTACTTGGCGAATTCCTGCTGCCCGATCTCCAGGCCCCGGCACAGCTCCACTGCCACCTCGTTGCGCTCCTCCGCCGACAGCAGGGGGGCAGCAGACAGCAGGGCGGCGCCCGCCGCGTGGCGGACGGTGACCCGGTCGCTGACCTTCACCAGGTTGGTCAGATGGGTTGCGATGTGGAGCAGGCTTCCGCCTCCGCCCTGGGCCAGCTGGGTCAGCAGCCGGATGTTGACCTCCTTGACGATCCAGGGGGTGGCGGTTTTCAGATTGTCCAGGAATATCTCCGACACCGCCTCCCGGGGCAGGGACAGAGGGCCGGTCCGGCCCATCAGCTCCCCCGTGATCCGGTCCCGCAGCAGCGCCAGGGACCGGCAGTCCCGGCAGTCGATCTCCCGCAGGGCGTTGAGGAGCACATCCTGGGTGGCGATGGCGGGGCGCAGGTAGTCCAGCAGCAGCGCCGCCGCCGTGCGCACCGCCAAGTCCTTCCGGGAGGAGAGGGCCTGGGCGAAGGAGAGCAGGTCGTACCGCTGGCAGTCCGCCAGCACCTCCACCGGCAGGGCTGTGGCTGTCTCCAGCAGCTGGAAGGCCGTCTCGTCCTCCAGCCGCTCCGGCCGGCGGTAGTAGCGCAAAAACTCCTGGAGGAACAGGTCCCGGCGGTCCGGGGCGCACTTGTCCAGCAGGGAATTGACCACCATTTTCAGCGTGAAGCTGATCCACCGGCGATGCTGGGCCATGAGCTTCCGGTCCGGGCGGATGAGCTTCGCCAGATACAGCCGCCACTGGTCCAGATCGGCGGTATCCCGGCCGTCGGGGGGGGCGTCGGCGGGGGATTCCTTGGCGTAGCCCGCATGGAACCAGGCGATGATCTCCCCCATGAGGGCGGCGGCCTGCCGCCGGATATCCCCCTCACGATGCATCAGAAGCTCGTAGAGGAAGGACAGGGTCTGGATCTTCTGGGGCCGGCTGAGGTAGACGGAGTAGGACTCGAACACCCCCAGATAGGCCCGGAGCCGCCGCCAGTCGGTTTCGCCCCGGGCCTGCTCCAGGAGACTGGCGAAGGTCCGCTGGCCGGTGAGGCGGCCCATAAGGGCCAGGTTGTGCTCCACGCCCAGCATCCGGAGGGCCTCCACCGCCTGGGGCGGGTCCATGAGGGCGGCGTCCGGCTGGGGGACGGGGGCGGCGGCCCGTCCGGAGAGGGTGGTATCCACCCCCAGACTCTCCATGTACCGCTCGAAATCCCGGAGCTTGGCGTAGACGAAGGTATAGCGGATGCGCTTTTCATTGGTGACGTTGTCCAGCTTGCTCAGGATGACGTCGAAGGCCTCCGCCAGGGTAGAGATCCTGGTGATCTCCCGGCCGTCGGGGCCCCGGTCCTGCTTCACCCGGAAGTCGGCGTAGATGAGGGCCAGGCTCTCGGCGGACAGATAGTCCAGCTCCAGGTCCCAGACAGAGTGGTTGGCGGCTACGTAGCCCACGTCCTCCATGTGGCGGCGAAGGAACCAGAGATCGGTATAATAGTAGTGGAGATAGGGCACCCGTTCCCCGGGGCGGCAGCCGAACTTGCCGATATCATGTCCCGCCGCGCTGGCGGACACCAGGGGCAGATCGATGGGCACTCCCGCCCGCTTCAAGTCCCGGGCCGCGCTGACGGCCACGTGGTGGACCCCGGCGATGTGCTCCAGGGTCCGCCAGGGGGTGGCCTCCAGGCCCAGGCGCATCATTTCATAGACGTACTCCCGGCGGTAGGCGCGGAGGAAGAGGCGGTAGCTGTCCTGGTGGGCGCTGCCGGCCAGCTCGTCCTCCTCCAGCAGCGCCAGGTCCCACATGGGGTCCGGGGGCAGCATGGCCCGCTCGGCGTCAAAAAGGACCTGGAGGAGGGAGAGGAAGAAGACCGCCCCCGCGCCGTGGGCTTCCTGTCGGGGGAGGAAGCCCTCCTCGGGAAACATGGACTTCCGGGCGAAGTCGTAGGCAAAGGGAATCCAGCCCTCCTCCGGCTCCGGGGACAGCCGGTTCAGCTCCTCCCGGCACAGGGAGAGGGCGTCGGCGCACAGGATGCGCCGGCCGTCGAACAGGGGGACGAACCGCTGGAGGTAATTCTGCTCCTCCAGCAGCTCCCGCAGCAGGGTCCGGTAGGGAGCCAGGCAGCGGGCCGCAGGCTGGGTGGTGACGCGCCGCAGCAGCGCCCCCGTCATCTGGCGGATTCTTTTTTTATTCATGGAGGGGTCCTCCTTTGTAGATTGGTTCGGGTGCGTCGTCTATATTATGCACTAAGTTCGCGGGATGCGCAAGAGAATTTCCGCTAGAAAAAAGAATCTGCCGCCTGATTTCCAGGCGGCAGAGCTTTTGTTCCGGGCGTTTTATCCCAGCATGTCGTTGAGGGCGGTGTACTCCACGGAAATGGCCTTGCCGTCCTGGAAGAGGACGGACAGCAGGCAGTCGCCGTCCTCGTAGGCGTACTGCTGGCCGATGGTGTCGTACTCCTCGCCGTAGGCGGCGGTGACGTCCTCGGGGGTGGAGCCGATGGTGACGCCCTCAGGGGTGGAGACGGCGTCGGTAAGGATGCGGACGGTGGAAATGCGGTCCACGTCCCCATCGGGGTAGGTGACGATCTCCACCGCGTCATAAGTATAGGTCTTGTCCAGGCCCTCAAAGGCGCAGCTCTCGGCCTCAAAGTAGCTGGCCGGCTCTCCCAGGTAGGCCAGCAGGGGCGCGAAGTCCGCGTTGGCGGGCAGGGCGCAGCCCTGGTAGGTCAGCACGTATTTGCTGGCCGCCTTGGGCTCGGGGGCGGGGCCGGCGGGCTCCTGGGG
>VSNB01000135.1 GCA_009774055.1 Clostridiales bacterium | reverse complement strand
AGCAACCACAGATGGGCAAAAAAGGGCTCCAGGGTGAAGTTTATCACCCGCTTTGCACGGGTATATACGCCCATCGTCTGTCTGGCGGCGGCGGTGGTGGCGGTGGTTCCTCCGCTGGCGGGAATAATGGAATGGGGGCAGGCCGTATACAGCGCCCTGTGCTTCCTGGTCATCTCCTGCCCCTGCGCGCTGGTCATTTCCGTGCCCCTCAGCTTTTTTGCCGGAATCGGCCGCGCCTCCCGCGAGGGCGTGCTGGTCAAGGGCGGGAACCATTTGGAGACGCTGGCGGATGCGCAGATTGTGGCCTTCGATAAGACTGGCACGCTGACTGAAGGGCGTTTTTCCGTATCCGACTGTCTGCCAGCGGATGGGATTTCCCGGGAAAAGCTGTTGGAGCTGGCCGCCTTGGCGGAGTGCCGCTCTACCCATCCCATTGCGCAGTCCATTGTGGCTGCATACGGCAAGCCAATTGATGAGGAAGATTTGTCAGACTATCAGGAGCAATCTGGACACGGTGTCTCTGTAACGGCAAATAACTGCCACATCATTGCAGGCAAGCGAAATTACTTAACAGAAAACGGCATTGTTCTGCCGAACGCACTGCCCTCCGCTGACGCCGCGACTATGGTTTATGTAGCCTCAGACGGCGTTTATCAAGGGGCAATCCTTCTGCGGGACGCTCCCAAAGCAGACGCGAAGGCCGCCATCAACGCGCTCAAAACGCTGGGGGTGCGGGAAACCGCCATGCTCTCCGGTGACAGCAAGGCGGTGGCGGAGGAGATTGCCCGGGAAATTGGACTGGACAGTGGAACAGGGGAACTGCTGCCTCAGGATAAACTGGCGGAACTGGAGCGCATGCGGAGCCGCCTGACGGGGAAAGGGAAACTACTTTACGCAGGAGACGGCATCAATGATACGCCGGTCTTGGCCGCTGCGGACATTGGCATTGCCATGGGCGGCCTGGGAGCCGACGCCGCAATTGAAACGGCGGATGTCATTATCATGGGCGACGAACCCAGTAAGATTGCCTCGGGCATCCGGATCGCCCGCCGCACCAGCCGCATTGCCACAGAAAACATTGTCTTCGCCATTGCCGTCAAAGTGCTGGTGATGATCCTGTCCGTAACGGGGCATGTGGAACTCTGGGCTGGCGTGTTCGCGGACGTAGGCGTTTGCATGCTGTGCGTGCTCAACACACTGCGGATCAATCGAAAAAAGTATTGACCATATAGAGCGAAAATCCCTCCTTCCGCATATACTGTGCGGAAGGGGGGATCTTTTCATGGATACGTTCAACCTCAGGCTGGTGCCCTATAACCGGCTGGCGGCGGTGCAGTATGCCCATAAATGGGCTTACGGCAGGAATCCCGCTTTTTACGACTACGAGCAGATTGGCGGGGACTGTACCAATTTTGCATCCCAATGCGTCTATGCCGGCAGCGGCATTATGAACTTTGAGAAGGACTTCGGCTGGTACTACATCGATCCCAACAATAAAGCGCCCGCCTGGACAGGCGTAGAGTATTTCAGCCGTTTTATGACCAGAGAGGATGCCAGCGTCGGCCCGGTAGCCGTTGATGCCACGATCAGCCAACTGGAACCGGGAGACGTGGTACAGCTATCCTTTGACGGCGAGAACTGGAACCATTCTCCGGTAGTTGTCCGGCTGCTCCGCCAGCCGGCCCTGCGTCCGGCCGACGTTCTGATTGCCGCACACAGCTATGACTCGGATAACCGGCCGCTCAGTACCTACGATTATCAGGGTATCCGCTTCCTGCATTTCACCGGCGTCAGGAAGCCGGTGCGATAAAGAGATTGTGTTGGAATGCCTCCTGTGCTATAATAGCCGCGAGTTGGCGGGAAACTTCCTGCCGCCGTGCGGGCGGCATAGTCAGGAGGATTTTACAATGGAAGAAAAAATTAACCAGCTGGCAGAACTGCTGAAAGAGACAACGGAGGGACGGTGCGCCATTGCCCTGGCCGGAGCACACGCGAAGGGAGCGGCGGACGCCGCGTCCGATATCGATCTGTATGTCTTTGCGGAGCGGGCGAAGCCCTACGCCCGGCGTTTGGAGCTGATCCGAGGTGCGGCGGACCCAGGTACCGTACCGTGGGTCGACCAGGATTTTGATGCGGCGCCCTGGGGCGGCGGAATGGATTTTATGTATCAGGGAACGCCGGTGGAAGCGGTAGGAAGAACCTTGGCTCGGATGGACCAGGTGGTAGGGGACTGTCTGCAAGGGAAGTTTGAGATCATCCCCGCCACCTGGACCTCCAATGGGTACTATACCTTTATCTATTTGTGCGAGCTGAGCTTCCTCAAGCCGGTCTGGGACCCGGACGGCGTTCTGGCGGAATACCAGAGGAAGGCATCCGTCTATCCGGAGCCCCTGCGCCGTGCGATTCTGGAAACCTTCATGGGCCGTGCAGGGACTTGGATTGACAATTTCCACTATGAAAGCGCCGTCCGCAGGGAAGACATCCTCTTTACCGCACCGATTGTGCTGCACACGGTTATGGATATGGTTCAGGTGGTATTTGCGCTCAACCGTGTCTATTTCACTGGCGATAAAAAGCTGGAGGCCGCATTGGCGAAAATGCCGTTTTGCCCGGAATCCCTCCGTCCCGCGCAGATGAACCTCCTGCTTACAGCGCCCAGGAATTCAGAGCAGCTGGAAGAGCAGCGGCAGCTGCTGCGCCGCGCCTGGGACGAGCTGTCCCAGAAGGTGCGGGAGGCGCTCGATTAATTCTTTGGCGGCTTGACGCGTCCCAAAGGATTGGCCCGGGCGGCTACGCGAAGGGCTTCATTGTCGATGTGGGTGTAAATCTCGGTAGTGTTCAAATGTTCGTGCCCCAGCACCTCCTGCACCGCCTTGACATCCACGCCGTTTTGCAGCATCAGCGTAGCAGCTGTATGGCGGAGCTTGTGGGAGGAATACTGGCTGCTGTCTAGCCCTGCCTGGGAGAGGTGCTTTTTGACCAGCGCATGTACAGTGGAACGGCTGATCCGCTGGTCCCGGGAGGACAGGAACAGCGCGTCCTGATCCCGTCCGCTGATGGGACGGCGCACGGCGAGATAGCGTTCCAGCGCCGCTTTGCAGGCATCGTTCAAATAGACAATACGCACCTTGTTACCCTTGCCCAGGACCCGCAGGGCATCTCCCTGGATGTCCGTCAGGTCCAGGCCGATGAGCTCCGAAATTCGCAGGCCGCAGTTGAGAAAAAGGGTCAGAATACAATAATCCCGTTCCCTATACGCGCCGTCCACGCTGTCCAGCAGCTCCACGCTTTCATCCAGCGTGAGGTATCTGGGCAGCGTTTTTTTCAGTTTGGGAGAATCCAGGTCCTTAATGGGGTTGCTGTCCAAAAGATGGACCTTTTGCGTCAGGTAGTTAAAAAAGGAACGGAGTGTGGCGATTTTCCTGGCTCTGGTAGAGGCATTAAGTCCATATTTTGTCTTGTCGCTGTTGGGCTGCCGGGCGCGGTCCCGGCTGAGATAGGTCAGATAGCTATAAACGTCTGTCAGCGAAATCGTGCGGATCAAATTGATGTCAACGTCCATAATGGAAACCTGATCCAATTCCAAATCCCGCAGAGAACGATCCCGGGACTGTTTGATGTAGCGGAAAAAGTTTCTGAGATCCAGGAAATATTCGTCCACCGTTTTTTGCGAGTGGGCCTTGATACTTTCGTGATAGGATAAGAAGTCGCAGAGAACCTGCGGAGCCTCGTCACGATAATCAGTCACAGAATGCCGCGTGGGGCTGGTCATTTGGGAAACCCGGATTTTGGCCCCCTCTATACTGAACAAAATTTTTATTTTGTTCAGTTGCAGCTATACCAGCTCCACGCCCCTCCTTTCGTTGGTTTTCAAGATTATACCACATCCCTCAGCCGTCCACAAGCTCCATTACAGCCGACACCAGCGCGGTAAAACGCAGGTCTACCTCAGCCGTCCGCCGGATCCTGCTGCGGAGCCTTTCCAGCTCCTGCCGCTGGGCATGGGTCATGGCGTTCAGCCGCTCCCAGTCCAGAGTCAGCTGCTCCCGCCGTTCCTCCACGTCCAGGACGTAGTTCTCCAGCTTCTGGGAAAAATTCTCGCCCCGGTATCCGTCTATGTACTTCAGCACCCGGTCCGAGAGCCGAACGCACTTCTGGTTACTTTTCATCCCTTCCATCCTTATCTCCAGCCGGGCCAGAGCCCTCCTCGTGTCCCCCTGCTCCACCAGCAGCCGCATCCACTTCCGGATCAGCCGCTCCCGCTTCGCCTCCCGAAGACCGAAACGCCGTGCGCATTTTTGACTTGTCTTTGCCATACTGTTCCACCAACCTTCTGTATTTTGGATTGTCGGACCGCCTCTTCTGTATCTGCTCCATGAAAAACGGCGCGCCGTAGATGTCAATGGAGGCCCCAATAGCATTCGCCGCCTGGTCGAAAACATAATGATCCAGCTGCCGGATGTTGTACTCAACTCCCGGCTTCACAAAGAGCGAGATTCGCCCGACCTGGTCAATCAGCTCCGCCCAATAGGGCTTCATGGGCCACCGCCAGCGGTTCGTATCGGCGCCGGGATCGTCCACATAACGGACATAGTTGACCAGGACCCCGCGAAACAGGGTCCCAATCGGTTCTGAGACAGTGGCGAAAGCGAACTGGGACGCCCGGTCCCTCCGGAGCTGGAGCTCCACCCGAACCCAATGCTGCTCCTCGGGCAGGCCGCGCTCCGCCGCCTTGTCATAAATCCGGATCATGATTTCGCTCTGCTCGCTGCCATGATAAATAGAGATACCGGGCCTGCCATTCTGAAAGCTCTTCTCTATCTTACTTTTTCTGAACTTACTGACAAACTGCTGACCTCCGTCCTGGTCGTCCGTATCATAAAACAGCTGCCGGATATCCAGTATCCCGGTATGGTCGTCAAAAGCCACATCCAAACGGGTGATATGGAAGCGGTCATCCTGGGAGATCATCCGGAAAAGACCGATAAAGTCTCCGCTGCCGTATTCCTCGAAAGTCCGGCATCCCTGGCCGGGCATATCCAGGCAGATTCCCATATCAGGATTGCCGTCATACAAAATAGAAATGCTTCCGAAATAAATACCGTTCCTGTAACCGTTCCGGCCCTTTTCCATGGCGGTCCATGCCAAATCCTCCATATGAAGGAGCGTCACCCAATACCAGGGGTCCTCCTCCTTGCAGGATACCGTCAGCCAATCGATCAGAATCACGTTTTCGGAAATAGAGCTTTTCATAACTTTTTACCCCCTATCCTGTAGGTAGTACCCCCCTGTTAGCCCCGGGGGGTTGGGGAAAGCCGCAACTTTCCCCGTGTATTACACCCTCTGGCTGCAGCGGCGCGGATCAGCGGCGCTGCAGAATGGAATTGCATTACAAAATGCCTGCCGCACCCATGAGCCAGCGGTCCGCGCCCTCCGCGATCCGCTCCAGCTCCTCCTCCGTTGGTTCCGAAACGAAAGGCTTGTCCGGATCAAGGAGGCAGTCATAAAACAGATCCAGCTCGGACATCATATCAGCCATGGGATCGGCCAGCTCCAACGGCTCATGCCGCAAAGATTCGTCATACATATTGGGATTCTCCTTTCCACAAATCAACAATTTGGATTACTTCTTCTGCCGCCGGAGCTTCAGCCAGCGGCGGGACGGCTTGGACACGCCGTCCATGTTGGGCTGCTGGGTGTTCTGCTGGAGCTTCAGAATTTCCTCCTCGCTCATCATGTCCCCCGCCTTCATGGCCTTCTTCAGATTGCCGACACAAGCCAGGGTATCATAGGCGGCATAATCGCTGTTCCGGACAAACCAGCAGCTGCGCCCCCTGGGAGAAACAAGCTGGCTGTTGGCGGCGTTCTCCAGATCCCAGGCATCATACAGATACAGCCGCTGGAACCGCCAGAGCTTGTCGCACTCCACCACATAGCTGGTCACCTGCCGGAGCAGCGCGTCCACATGTCCGAACCGCTGGGCAGTATAATAGAGGGATATGTAATAATGGCGGCAGGTCAGGATGGTATTGAGGAACAGCGGATCAATATTGGTCTTGAAATTCCGGCTGTTCATCTGGACGGAGAATTCGTCCCCCAGAACCAGGGTGACAGTAAGCGTGTCATGCTCATCGTCATACTCCCGGTTCCGTTCAGCGGCGAGGACGATCTGCTCCAGGCTGACGAAGTCCTCATAAGGAATGGACAGGGCCACGTTGGAGATCACCTTGACCCGCTGGGTTACCAACTTCCCGCGCCGGGGGCACCAGACCTTTTTGCCGTTGAACTGTTTGTAGCTGCCTACCACCTTATGGACTGCCGACAGGGTTTTGCCCTTGCCGAAAAGGCCGGTATAAGCCACCAGCTCCCCGGAGCCGCAGCGGTCATACTCACGATGCCGGAAATGGTCCAGCAGGTCCAGCACACCGAAGTGGAGCAGGGAAATCGGATGGGACGCCGCACAGCGCAGCGTTGGGAACATCACCAGGGCGAAGCACAGCGCAATCAGGATTATGGCGGACATCAGAACCTCCTAAAATCTATAATCGCCTCGGCCAGACGGCCTATTACCCGGAATACGCCGGACACCATAGCCACACTCACGAAAACGGACAGCAGGTACGGAATCAGCTCGGACAGGTTGTCCGGCGGGATCATATCCATCCAAACCACCGTGAAAAACTCGGAAACTACCTCAGCCATGAGAATCCTCCTTTCAATATCCTGGCGCAGGCCGCTATGAACGCGCTCAGCAGCAAAAGCAGCAGCAGGCCCTCGGTAACGGTATAATCCCGGAAGGAGGTAGTCATGAGGGGATGGTCCATAACCTCTTGAATGCCGTCAATATCGCCGGTCATGCCGTCCTCCCCGGTTATGGCGTTATACAGGTCGAGGAGCAGGAGCGCGGTATCTATGGCGGGCTCACCGGTCACCACATCCCCTGCCGCTTCCATGACCGCCTCCTCCGGCTCCATGGCCGGAGTGGTGCCGGGAGACATCAGCTCCCCGGAAGCGGACCAAAGATTTCCGGCGGCATCCACATAGCTGCCAACCGAGCCGGGATCATAGACCTTTCCGTCCGTGGGAAATTCATCCACATAACTGCCCACGGGATAGCGGTCCGGCTCCTGGACGGTCTGGGATTCCTCCTCTTCCCTCCCCTGCTGGTCCAACGGCTCCTCTTCTTCCGCCTGGCGGACTGCTTCCTCTTCCGCAGCCTGCCGGGCGGCCTCCTCTTCCGCGATCCGCGCCGCCTCGTCCTTCAGACGCTGGTCGCACCAGCCGGCGAAGCCGGACAGCCAGACATTATGCGCGGCCCAATACGCCTCCGCGCTCTCATACGCTTCCTCCTGCGGCTCCGGAATGCCGCATTCCTCAGCGTATTTCTCTCGAAGTTCTGTTTCAGTCATCTAAAAACACCTTCCCTAAAATCCATCCTATAATTGCAGCCACGACATCAAAGCAAAACACCTGCCACAGGGAGAACGTGAAGCCATAGATTGTAAATTCAATCCGAAAGACCTCCAGGACCGCGCCGAAAAGCCAGGCCAAATCCGAAATCATCCGCTCACCTCCTTAACGCCTTGATAATGCCGACAAATACAACAGCGGCGATGCCGAAGGTAATCAGAAGCATAATGTCAGGCGGTACAAACGGAAACACTGCGGATAGGAAATCCAGGAATCCGGCGAAGAGCTGGGGGACCTCCATAAAAATGGACATGACAGCGGCCACCACATCCGCCAGCTTGCCCAGGAGCATATTGGCCAGGGAAACCAGGCCATCCAGAAGACCGCCAATCACCGTGCCAATTAAATCGGCAATTCGGTCCCAGATCGTCTTATCTCCGTCATCGCCCTCGCTCCCTCCTCCGGAGCCGGGCGGGCCGCTGCCGTCAGTGTCCTTATACTCCTCACCGCAGGCGGAACAGCGGTAAATGGTGAAACCTTGAGTAAGGATGTTTCCCTCCTCGTCATAGGCGGTCTGGACGGTCTGCTTTACTTCCCAGGTATGGCCCAGCTTAGGCAAAGTCTCCGTTTTGGTTTTCTCACAGCTGGAGCAGGTATACTCCACAGAACCGGCGAGGATGCAGGTCGGCTCGGTGCGGTCCGTCTCCTCCCATTCATGGGTGCACTTCTCCGGATCCACCGGCTTGGTGGGCCGCTCCGGCTTCGCGTCCACATCCACGTCCGGGGAGGAACCGACCGGCGAAAACTTGAAGCCCTTGGCATCCTTGAGGACCTTGCCGTCATAGACCATGGCGGTGACGTTCACCCAGTTGCTGCCGTCATAGAGCTGGGGCTGGCCTCCGGTATTGTCCTCGTGGAGAGGGATATAAAAATAGCCAGTCTCCGGATTGGAGGGGCGGACGCCGCCTATCCGGTGATTAGCAACAGGGGTGGTATGCTGGACGTAAATGGTATTGGCTGTGAGCTCATTCGGCAGGGCCAGGACCTTATTGGTATCATAGGGCGCGCTGGACGGATTATAGGAGCTGGTGGAGGACAGGCTGCCGGTGGTGACCCGGAGCTCATCCAGATAAATCGTGCCGGTGGACTTTATGTAAAACTTATCTGCGGTTGGCTTGGTGAAGCTGCCGGAGCCCACCAGGTCGCCGTTGACGAAGTAGTAAAGCTTTCCGCCGGAGATCGTAATCCGCATGGATACCCATTGGTTTTTGTAGCTGTCGTAGGCAAAATTTGCTGTTACATATTGGGAGGGGGACCAGCGGTATTCTTTTTCAGCATAGTGGCGCTTAGTTCCGACAATTTTATAAGAACCACTACTAGAATGCACACCACAATAAGTTACAAACGCATCTGCAACTAATGAATTTTTAATTAAAGATGGCACATTAGATGCATAGT
>VSNB01000134.1 GCA_009774055.1 Clostridiales bacterium | reverse complement strand
AAGCACCGTCCTTCCTAACGCGCCCTTTTGCTTCTTTGCGCTGCCGCCAAACGACGGCCCCCGCGCCGGCGAGGCGCGAAGCTAAAATAAGATTAGAGCCCCCGCCGCCGCTACGCGGCGGTAAAATCCACCTTGACAACCTCTCCTCCCCCATGTTAAACTGACCCTGCTCATCAAAAAAGAAAGGAGGGCGCGGTGATGCGGTGGAAAAACAGCTTAATTTTCCAGTTTTGCGGCTGCAATAAAGCCATCCACGGGATCAGTGCGCCCTTTTTCAGCTGACCGCAGGTCAAAAGAAAAGCGCGCGCCGGTCCTTTTCTGATTCTATCGAAAAAGAAAGGATGGCGCTATTTTTATGCCTAAATATCAACCATTATTTTCCCTCCACAGACAAAAACGAGCCCTTTTGCTGTTGGAGTGGTGTACCGCTTTCCGCCCCGCGGGAAGCATATGGGTTTTGCTGCTGGCCCTGCGGGGCTTCTCCCTGGTGGAAATCGGCGCGGCGGAGGGGCTGTTTCATGTGGTCAGTCTGTGCTGCGAGCTGCCCTCGGGACTTCTGGCGGATGTGATGGGACGGAAACGGACCTTGGTGGCCAGCTTCGCCATGTTTCTGATCTCCGCGCTGCTGATGGCCGGTTCCAGCGGATTCGGCGGGGCGTGCCTCTCCCTGGCGGTATCGGCGGTGGGTTACAACCTCCAGTCCGGCACCCGGGAGGCCATCACCTATGAGAGCATGCTGCAGGCCGGACGTGAGGAGGAGTATTTAAAGTTCTCCTCTCTGCAGAACGGCGTCTACCGCTTCAGCAACGGCGGAGCCATGCTGCTGGCGGGGGCCACGGCGCTGCTGGGCTGGCGGACGGCATACCTGCTGGACGCGGGCATCGCCCTCATGGGTCTGGCGGCGGCGCTGAGCCTTACAGAGCCGGTGTGCGAGGGGCGGGAAAAGGGCAGCGCAGCCCTCTCCTCCCTGCCGGAAGCCCTGAGGGAGACGGTCCGGGGCGCGTGGACGCTGCTGCGCTCCGATGGCGTGGCGGTGGGGATCATGCTGGCCAACGCCCTGGTGGGGGCCTGCGCTACACTGACTTGGTTCTTCCTCCAGCAGCGAGTGGAGGCGGCGGTGACCGTTCCCGCCCTGCTGGGGCCTGCGTTGTTCGTGCTGGGGCTGGACGGCGGATTAGCGGGACTGCTGACCGGCAGGCTGGACCGGCTGTCCTACGGCAGGGCAGCGTCGTTGGTCGGCGCCGGGACGGCTGTATGCGCCCTTCTGGCCCGGGGGACGTCCCTGCCGGCGCTGCTGTGCAGCGGACTGGCGGCGGGGCTGCTGGGCGACGCGCTGAATTTGGTCAGCGACAAGCGGCTCAACGACTGCTTCCCCTCCGCCCAGCGGGCTACCCTGGTGTCAGTTTCTTCCATGGCCTTCTCACTGTTTATGATTCCCCTCTCGCCGCTGTTCGGTTGGTTTTTTACATGAATCATCGGAAAATCATAAGGAAATCCTAAATATCCGCCCCTTGCTATTTCGGGAAAAAGCGGCTATAATGCAAAAAAGGAAAATTCTGGGCGCTGGGAGGTCATCCGATTGAAGGAATTTTGGAACAACCTGTTTCTGGTCAAACCCGCCCCCGAGCCGGGCTGGACGGTGAAGCGGCGGGAGCTGTATTACGCGTGGCGGATCTTTATGGTGTTCTGCGCGGGGCTGTGTATGGGGCTGGCCCTACTGGTGCTGGCGGTGGGGCCCTACTCCAAGCGGGCCCTGATCGACTACCTGTGCCATTGGCAGACGCTGCTGCTCAATACTCTGCCGGTGGGTCTGTTGGTCCTGCTGTTCTACGGCGTCACCGGCAGAACCGGGGCGGCGTTCCTCCTGGGAGGCGGCATTGCCTTGGGCTTCAGCCTGGGCAACTACTATAAGCTCCAGTTCCGGGACGACCCCCTCTACTTTGAGGATATGCTGATCCTCCGGGAGGCCAAGGCCATGGCCTCCGGGGATCACTACGCCCTGTTTATTGACTGGCAGATTATCCTGGCCGTATTC
Source organism: Clostridiales bacterium (assembly GCA_009774055.1). GTDB lineage: Bacteria > Bacillota > Clostridia > Oscillospirales > Oscillospiraceae > Pelethomonas. The sequence goes on along the minus strand of VSNB01000134.1, from coordinate 6,888 downwards.
TGCCTGCTGCTGGGGTGGGCGCTGCTGCGGCTGCTGGCTCCGGGGCCGGCAAGGCCCTGGTGGAGGCGGTGCGCCTGCGTCCTGGCCGCTGTGGCGGGCGCAGCGGCGCTGTCGCCTGTGCTCCTGGATGGGAAAATCTATCAGGATACCCAGAATTTTGCCCATCTCAACCAGTGGAGCGCCACGCAGAACTATATTTCCCACGGATTCTGGTACCCCTTTCTCCACAGTATTTCCGATTTTGTGGAAACGCCTCCCGCCGGCTATGACGAGGAGGAGGCCGCCCGGCTGCTGGCGGAGTATCCGGACGCGGACATTCCGGAGGAGAGGAAGATCAGCGTCGTGGGCCTGATGCGGGAGGCTTATGTGGATTTCTCCCGGTACGATGTGCCGGGGCTGGACGTCAGCGGGTATGAGGTCTACCACGCCCTGGAGGCGGAGAGCTATACCGGCGACCTGGTGACCAACATCTTCGCCGGGGGGACCGTGGATACGGAGCGGTGCTTCCTGACGGGGAACTATCAGCTGCGAAATTTCCGGGGCAACGCCAATTCCTACGCCTGGTACCTGCGGGATCAGGGGTACGCCATTCAGGGAAGCCACCCCTATTATCAGTGGTTCTATAACCGGCAGAACATCAATGGCTATTTGGGCTTCCAGCAGTACCGCTATCTGGAGGGAGACTATGAGAAGATGACCAGCGCCCCCTACCCCGAGGATTCCATCCTGCTGCCGGAGATTTACGCGGATATGCAAAAATGCTGGGCAGAGGGAAAGCCCTGCTTCTCCTTTTCCGTCAACGTCCAGAGCCACGGGCCCTACGCCACCTGGGACACCGGGGCGAAGGAGTACCTTTCCGGGGACGGCTATACGGCGGAGTGCAGAAACGCCGTAAACGCCTATATGGATACCATTATGGAGACGGACCGGGAGCTGGCGGCGTTTATCGACCGGCTGCGGGAGGACCCGAATCCGGTGATTCTGGTGACCTTCGGGGACCATTTGCCCTGGATGGGGGACGGCAACGTCTTTTATGAGGAGATGGGTGTGGACGTGAGCCCGGCTACCGACGAGGGATTCTACCGCCACTACACCACACGGTATCTCATCTGGGCCAACGACGCTGCCAAAGAGATCATCGGACATGACGTGGCAGGCGAAGGGCCGGCGGTTTCGCCCTGCTACCTCATGAACCTGGTCTTTGACCAGCTTGGCTGGGAGGGGCCGGGGTTCATGCAGGCCATGGATGAAATGATGGAGGTGTTCCCCATCGCCTCCACCACCGGGCGGACTATGACCGACGGCGTGCTGTCCGGCCGGGTGCCGGAGGAGCGGCTGGAGCTGTATAGGCGGTTCCAGTACCTGCAGCACTATTGGCGGAATGAGTTTTTGTATCAGGACGTGATGGCGGAGTAAGGCGCCGGTGTCCGGTGGGTTCTCCGGATACCTGCAACGGATAATCTTTGTTCATATAAGGCGGACCCCCGGAGAGTGCATCACTCTCCGGGGGTCAAAAGTTTGTCGAGGGGGCGGACTTGATATTACTTCCGAACCGAAAGGTCGGAAGGAATATTTGCCATGTTTTGCGGTTGCCGCTGTTTACAGCGGCGAGCAAAACGGCTTGCATCAAATGTATTATTTAAGCTCAGAAATAATAACCAACGCAGCAGCAAGCTAATGGGACTGCGGCGAATGGGGTGAAAAAGGGTGAATGCGCCTTTTCAAGCGCTTTGACTATGCGTAGATAGATTTTCCTAAATGGTATGCTTCCTGCAATTCGGGCCTTCCAGCAATGTCGCCCGCCGCCATCACACCGCCGCAGAGCGCTTTTCCAATGCTTTTCCAGCCCAAATGTTTTTCAAGGCGGTCATACCAGTAAAGCGTTTCTTCAAAGCCGTATCCTTCGGCCGCCATAATGAGAACACTTTCCTTTTTGGGGTTTCGATAATTTGGATCGCATTCTGCAACGGCAAATAAACGGTCAAACGCTGTTTTTAGCTGTCCGCTGATCGTCCAGTAGTAAAGCGGCGTTGCAAGGACAATTATGTCTGCCTCCCTGTAAACGGGGTAGATTTTATCCATATCGTCTTTTTGGACGCAGGGGCTGTCCGGATTTTTACCGCCGCAAAAACATCCTTTACAGCCGTTTATATTCATGCCGGCAAGAAAAAATTCTGTCACGACGTTTCCGGCTTCCTCGGCGCCTTTCTTGAATTCTGCCGTCAATGCCACTGTATTTCCGGTTTTTCTTGGACTTCCATTGAGGATCAGGATTTTTTTGCCCATTGCTGCCTCCTTAAATTGTGTTCGCTAAATCGGCCGCTTTTCTGCAGCCATCGGTTTTTTCAATATCACCAGGATTTAATACGCCCGGAATTAAAACTTCTCCCGCCATTTTCCACTTATTCAGCGCCGCCATACGTTCAATAGGAATGCGAACACCGTCCATAACGGACATATCATCTTCTTCGCAGCAGGTAATCAGTGCGCATTCCTTTCCCACAAGGTCCTTTCCGCCTACTACCATAGAAAAAATACGGTCAATAACGCCTTTGATCTGTGCCGGGATGGAATACCAGTAGACGGGCATCGTGAATACGATTGCGTCCGCTTCCAGAATTGCCGGTGCAATCGTGTTGAAATCATCATCAAAGGTACAGGCTTTTCCAGTAGAAAAGCAGGTTTCACATGCCCGGCAGCCGCCCACCTTTTTCAATGCGGCGTCAAACCGTGTGATTGTGTGTCCCTTTGCCTCGGCGGCCTTGATGAATGCGTCTGTCATGGCAAAGCTGTTCCCATTTTTTCGTGGGCTGCCCGTTATGACAACTATTTTTTTGCTCATAAAAATTTGTCCTCCTTATTTTGTGGGATTGACTTTTACTGCCTTTGATATTATCATCTTAGCAAGAATAAAAATAAAATCAAGTACACACATATAAGTGTGATACTTACAATCAAGTGATATACTTACTAAAAGGAGAGCGTAAAATGAATAACCGATGCATTGCAAATGAATGTCTTGAAACAACAGGCTTCAGTTATACGCTGTCGCTGATCAATGGCAAATATAAGATGACCATTTTATATACGCTGATGGAGTTCGGCGTTGTCCGCTTTAACGAAATGAAAAAATATATCAACGGGATTTCATATAAGACCTTAAGCTCCACTTTAAAGGAATTGGAAGCAGACCAATTAGTTAATCGAAAAGAATATCCTCAAATTCCGCCAAAGGTAGAGTACAGTTTAACGGAGCGCGGAAAATCCCTGATCCCCATTTTAGATGGAATGTGCGAATGGGGCGATAAGAACAGATTGTAAGAAGCTGTGTTCACAGGCGTTGAACGCCGTCTGGGCAGGGCTTTTGCTGCATTTTACCGGCGGACGGTAGATCTTTTATTTCCGAGCTTTAAGCTCGGAAATAAGACTTATTGCGGCAGTATGTATCCTGGTTCAATTGTTGGAGCGTGGTGAGGAGATCGGCTGGCGGGAATATCTGCTTCCGAAACAGATTCCCATGTATGGCGTAAGAAAGGGAATATTACTGCATAGCCTCTTTTGGGGAACAGTGCACTTGCCCCTGATCTGCCTGGGCTTTAATTATAGTCCGGAAAAAACGGACTGCTGGGACCGAATCCCACCAGGCTGGTCAGTATGTCAGGGTTGGTGCTGTGCGCGGCGGCACTGTTCATATGGCTTCCCAGGGTGAAGAGCGGCGAAGCGAAAACGGCGGACTTCCGCCCAGTCCAAAAATAAAATTTCCCCTCCGACAGGATTTTCTCCCATTTGCATCGGACAAGCCGTAAAATGGAGAAAAATCTGCGGAGGGGGAAGCCTATGTACACACCCAAAAACGCCCTGTATCAGTCCAGCCGCATCCATATGCTGCCCATCGAGCGCATCACCCCCAACCCCCGTCAGCCCCGGCGGCACTTCCCGGAGCAGCCCCTGCGGGAGCTGGCGGACTCCATCCGGCAGCACGGGGTGCTCCAGCCCCTGAGCGTGCAGAAGGCGGACGGGGCCTATGTGCTGGTGGCGGGGGAGCGGCGGCTGCGGGCCGCGGGACTGGCGGGGCTGACCCACGTGCCCTGCATCCTGGTAAAGGTCACGCCCCAGGACAGCGCGCTGCTGGCCCTGGTGGAAAACCTCCAGCGCAGCGACCTCCACTACCTGGAGGAGGCCGCCGCGATCTCCAGGCTCATCACCACCTACGGCATGAGCCAGGAGGAGGCCGCCCGGCGGCTGGGCCGCTCTCAGCCGGCAGTAGCCAACAAGCTGCGGCTGCTGCGGCTCAGCGGCGAGTGCGGCGAGCTGCTGCGGAAATACGAGCTCACCGAACGCCACGCCCGGGCCCTGCTGCGCCTGGAGGAGGAGGACGCCAGGCTGTCGGCCCTGCGGTACATGGGGGAGAAGCGGCTGACGGTGGCGGCGGCGGAGGAGTACATAGAGGCCCAGCTGCAGAAAAAGCAGCGGGAGGCCAAGGGCAAGAAGCCGTTGTTCATCATCAAGGACGTGCGGCTGTTCCTCAACAGCGTGGACCGGGGCATGGAAACCATCCGCCGGGCCGGCGTGGATGCCCGGTTCGACCGCCAGGACAGCGAAGAGTCCATCACCATCACCATCCAGATCCCCAAGCAGCCGGCGGCGAAAGGCGGCCAGTCCTGACGGGCTACCGCACCCGGAAGTCGTGCCTGGCCGCAGCCTCCTCCCGCCGCAGCTTCTCATCGGCTAGGGCCTCCAGGCACTGGCCGATGATCTGGTTGGACAGAAGAAAACCCTCCGGCGTCAAATGCCACCGGCCGCTGCGCAGGATGGCGTGGCCGCTCCGTTCGAACCGCTCCAGCGCCGCCTGCACAGGGCCGAAGGGCAGGCGGAAGCGGTACTCGAACTCCTGCCGGGAGACGCCCTTGGCCAGGCGGAGCCCCAGCATCAAATATTCCACATCCCGCTCTCTGGGCGGGATTCTTTCATTTTCCGAGAGGATGTCCCCCTGGGCCTCCACCCCCAGGCAGTAGGCGTCCAGGTCCCGGACGCAGGCGTAGCGCACGTCCCCCAGGTCGGAGTGGGCCCCGGGGCCGAAGCCCGCGTACTCCCCCAGGGTCCAGTATTTCAAATTGTGCCGTGACTCGTACCCGGGCTTGGCGAAGTTGGAGATCTCGTACTGCCGGTACCCCAGCTCCTCCAGCCGCTCCACGGTCCAAAGGTACATGTCCGCCTGGGCGTCGTCGTCCGGCAGGTCCAGCGTCCCCCGCATATCCCATAACGGCGTGCCCTCCTCCACCTTCAGCCCGTAGCAGCTCAGGTGCTCCGGCTCCAGCCCTGCGGCCTTTTCCAGAGTTTCCTTCCAGCTCTCCAGGGTTTGTCCAGGCAGGCCGTAGATCAGGTCCAGGGACAGATTTCTGATTTTCGCCTTCCGGGCGGCGCTTACCGCCTCCTCGGCCTGGGCGAAGGTGTGGGGCCGGCCCAGGATTTTCAGCAGTCCGTCGTCGGCGGACTGCACCCCCAGGCTCAGCCGGTTGAACCCTGCCCGCCGCAGGGCCCGGAGGACCTTCCAGTCCCCGGCGCTGTCGGGGTTGGCCTCCAGGGTGACCTCCGGCTTTTTCGCCAGGCGGTACCGCTTCTCCACGGTTTTCAGAATCTGCCGCAGGCGCTTCTCCCCCAGCCAGGAGGGGGTGCCGCCGCCGAAATAGACGGTATCCACCTCGTGGGCGGCGGCACGGGGGGCGATCTCCGCCAGCTGGCGGCACAGGGCGGACACATAGCGGTCCATCTTTTCCTCGCTGTTGGGGAGGGAGTAGAAGTCGCAGTAGATGCACTTGCTCTTGCAGAAGGGAATATGGATGTAGAGCCCCAGGGGCTTGTACTCTTTTTTCACGGCGGTCACCTCGGTTGGAAATTCCCTCCTATTGTAACCGAAAGCGGGACGGCGCGCAAGGGGGCTAACGGGTCGATTTCCGCTTCCTCCCGTAAAAGAAGAACAGAAGCCCGCCGGTAACAGCGACCGTCGCCGCCACCAGGATATAGGGCGTATAGTCGGCAGCAGGCAGGACCGGCTTTTGCGGGGCGGTCAGCTCGCCGGATTCGATAAGAGCGTCGACAAGGGGAAAGCAGGAGGTCATAATGCAATCCGGAATGTCCAGGCAGATCCAGAAATTCCGCATGCCGTACATATAGGCGACATATCCCCAGGTTTTCCCATGTTCATCTGTGTATATCTTAGAAATATAACTCGCCTGCTCCTCCGTGCCCCGCAGGGCGTCCAGATATTCCGTTGTAAGCTCCAGCGTCTCTTTCTCATCCCAGGCGCCGGGATATTCCCAAAGCTGGATATAGCTGCCAGGTTCCATGCTGAAATTGGCGAATTCCCCATGATAGTCCCGAAACTGGCCGCCGTGCTCCTCCTCGAAGGAGATGTGGTCGTAGACCAGATACAAGTCCGCCATGGGCGTCCAGCCGGTGATTTCCCTGCCGTCCTCCCACCGGCTGGCCAACGCCCATTTGCCCTGGTAGGTATAGCCAACCCAGAGGATTTCCCCGTTCTCGTACTGGGCCTTGACCATGCTGCCGTTCGGGGCGTCCCACAGTGTTATGAAGCCCTCCGTCCCGTTGGCGTAGTAGCTGCGGGCATTGTACTCGCACTTCTCCCGGTGGTTTTCATAAAACCGGTCGCTCCGGGGCTCCCACATGATGTCCGCGTAAGCGGGGGCCGACAGGGCCAGGAGGGTGGTCAGGATCAGCAGGCAGGTGAAAAGTTTCTTCATAGCAGATACCTCATTTCTTTTTTGTCCAAAATTTCCGCAGGAAATACGCGGTCCCTCCCGCCGCCACCGCCGCTCCCGCCGGAATCCAGGGCGCGCGGGGCCGGGAGGGCGGTACGGGGGTCTGGGG
>VSNB01000133.1 GCA_009774055.1 Clostridiales bacterium | reverse complement strand
GTGGACCGCCGCCCCGCCGCCCTGGCCTCCTCCGTCAGGGCGCGGATCACGCCGTCGTTCTCGCAGTGGACCCCGGCGATGCCGCCGGCTTCCTTCAGACGCAGGAGGGCGCGGTACATGTCCCCCTCCGGGAGCATCATGGCGGGGTAGGTCATGTACATTTTAAAAGAGGAGATCCCCTGGTCCATCATTTCGCCGATCTCCCGGGAGATCTCCTCGTTCCAGTCGTCGATGGTCATGTGGAAGCCGTAGTCGCAGGCGGCTTTGCCCGCCGCCTTCGCCCGCCAGCGGGCCAGGCCGGATGACAAGGATTCCCCCTTGTCAGGAGCAGCGAAATCAACCACCATCGTGGTTCCGCCCCGGAGGGCGGCGCGGGAGCCGGAGGCGAAGTCGTCGGCGGTGATAGTTCCGCCGACCTCCAGGTCGAAATGGGTGTGGCCGTCAATAAAGCCGGGGAAGAGGAGCATTCCGGCGCAGTCCACCACCTGGGCGCCTCCGGCGGGGAGGTCCGCGCCGACGGCGGACACCAGGCCGTTTTCCAGGCGCACGTCCGCCGGGGTTTCGCCCCGGGAGGAAATGACGGTTCCGCCTTTCAGCAAGGTAGCCATAGATTAAGAGCCTCCTTTGTAAAATCTGGATGTTGAGGAAAAGTATACCATATTTTTCCGGGCTTATCCAGGGCGGAGGGAGGGGGACCAAATATTTTTTTAAAATTTATCAAAAAATCGTAAATCCAGTCTAGCCAAATGCGAAAAGATGGAGTATAATCGGAGCGTACAAAGACGGCGGGGGGTAAGTCTGCCCTTCCGGCGGACTGCGGCCCGGAGAAGCGCCGTCTAAAATTGAATTTAGGAGGAACCCCTACCATGAGAAAGTGGAACAAGCTGCTGGCGCTGGTGCTGGCAATGGTCATGGTCTTTGGCCTGACCGCAACCGCCTTTGCTGCCGAAGGCGACAAGAGCGAGGACCCCAAGACCGAGGCCGCTGAGCCCACCGAGGGCGAGGACAAGACCGATGCCACCGAGCCCGCCGAGGGCGAGGACAAGGACGATGCCGCCGAGCCCGCCGAGGGTGAGGACAAGGACGATGCCACTGAGCCCACCGAGGGTGAGGACAAGGACGATGCCACTGAGCCCACCGAGCCCGCTGAGCCTGCCGAGCCCGCCGCTGTGACGTTCAGCGACGTTGCGGAGAACAACTGGTTCTATGAGTTTGTGATGAAGATGGCTGCCGCCGAGGTTGTCAACGGCTACACCGACGGCACCTTCCGTCCCCAGGGCGCGGTCACTTGGGGCCAGGCGCTGAAGATGGCGCTGCTGACCGCCAAGTACGAGGATGCGAAGCCTGTCGAGGGCGGCAGCTGGGCCAGCGGTTACATCGCTCTGGCCAAGGCTGAGGGCATCATCGCCGAGGACGCTGAGATTGACCACAACAAGAACATCACCCGCGTGGAGATGTGCGAGCTGCTGGCCAAGGCTCTGAAGGTTGCCGCTTCCGAGAAGGAGAGCATTTTCTCCGATACCGATAACGGCTATGTGATGGCTCTGGTTGATCTGGAGGTTATCTCCGTTGCCGAGACGTTCAATCCCGACGGCGAGCTGACCCGCGCCGAGCTGTGCAAGATCCTGGCTTCCGTCCCCGAGAAGAGCGCCGAGCCCACTGAGCCCGCCGATCCTGCCGAGCCCGCCGAGGACGAGGACAAGAAGGACGAGGCTGACGCTGATAAGAAGGACGAGGCTGACGCTGATAAGAAGGACGAGGCTGACGCTGATAAGAAGGACGAGGCTGACGCCGACAAGACTGACGATACCGATAAGGCCGACGACGCCGACAAGGATGCCGACGCCGATGCCAAGGAGCCTGTCGAGGGTGACAAGGAGCCTGCTGACGACGCCGACGCCGACAAGGACGCCGAGTAATCAGACTGATTGCTAAACCAATAAACCGCGCCGTGGAAGCCAAAATTCCACGGCGCGGTTTTCCGTATCAGGCGGCAAAGAATGAGGGGCGGAACGATGTTCCGCCCCTTTAGCAGTATCAGGTAAGCGCCCAGGGAGCAAGCGTAAGCTTGCGGACAAAAGTTCCTTTTGATTCTTTTCCTTTCAAGGAAAAGAATGTCTGCCTCCCTCGTGTTACATCTTCTCCGGCGCGTCCACCCCCAGGAGCGCAAGGCCGTTTTTCAGCAGGCTGCGCGTCTCGTCGGCCAGCTTGAGGCGGGCGGCCAGGAGGGCGGGCTCTTCGCCCTTGATGCGGCAGGCGGTGTAGAAGCGGTGGAAGCAGCCGGCCAGGTCCACCAGGTAGCGGTTGAGGTGGCTGGGGTCGTAGTCCCGGGCGGCCAGGCGGAGCTCCTCGCAGAAGAGGGAGAGCTGCTTGATGAGGGCGGTTTCCGTCTCACCGGAAAGGAGGGCGGGGTCTATGTCCGCCATGGCGGGGACGGCCTGGCCCTCGGCGGCAAGGTTGCGGAGGAGGCTGCAGATGCGGGCGTGGGCGTACTCCACGTAGTAGATGGGGTTCTCGCTGTCCTCCCGGACGGCCAGGCCCAGGTCGAAATCCATCTGGGTGTCGGGCTTGGCGTTGAAGAACCACCGGGCGGCGTCCACGGGCACCTCGTCCAGAAGGTCTGTCAAGGAGATCGCCTTGCCGGTGCGCTTGGACATCCGGACCACCTCGCCGTCTCGGAGGAGCTTCACCAGCTGCATGAGGACGATGTCCAGGCGGTTCGCCCCGTCCAGGCCCAGGGCGTCCATGGCGCCCTTGAGCCGGGCCACGTGGCCGTGGTGGTCCGCGCCCCAGATGTTGATGACCTTGTCAAAGCCCCGCTCCTCAAACTTGTTGCGGTGGTAGGCGATGTCGGCGGCAAAGTAGGTGTAGAAGCCGTTGGCCCGGCGGAGGACGTCGTCCTTCAGATCCAGCTTGGCAATGTCCCTTTCGCTCTTGCCGGCCTTCCGGGCGTTCTCCTCCAGGATGCGGCTGGTGGCCAGCCACAGGGCCCCCTCCTTCTCGTAGGTGTACCCGGCGGCGGTGAGCTTGTCCACGGTTTCCGCCACGTAGCCGGTGTCGTGGAGCCGGGACTCGAAGAACCACTGGTCGTACTCGATCTTGTAGCGGCGGAGGTCGGACTGCATCCTGGGGATGTTCCGCTCCAGGCCGAATTTCGCCAGGGCGGCATGGCGCTCCTCTTTGGAGACATCCTTGAGGCCGTCGCCGTGGGCGTCATAGTACGCCTGGGCCAGCTCCCGGATGTCGTCGCCGTGGTAGCCGTCCTCGGGGAAGGACACCGCGTCCTCGCCCAGGATGATCTGCAGATACCGGGCCTCCAGGGAGGAGGCGAATTTCTCAATCTGGTTGCCGGCGTCATTGACGTAAAACTCCCGCCAGACCTCCGCTCCGTTGGCCTCCAGCACAGCGGCCAGGGTATCGCCCAGGACGCCGCCCCGGGCGTTGCCCATGTGCATGGGGCCGGTGGGGTTGGCGGAGACGAACTCCACCATGATCTTCCGGCCCGCCAGGGCGTCGGAGCGGCCGTAGGCCGGGCCCTCGCTCTCCACGGCGTGCATGACCCCGGCGTACCAGGCGGGGCTGAGGCGGAAGTTGAGGAAGCCCGTCCCGGCGATCTCCGCGGAGGCGAAATAGCTGCCGGAGAGGTCCAGGTTCTCCAGCAGAATCTCGGCGATGTCCCGGGGACGCATCTTCATGGCCTTGGCGGCCGCCAGGGCGAAGGTGGTGGTATAGTCGCCGTTGGCGGGGTCCTTGGGGATCTCCACCCCGGCCCGGACGGATACGTCAGCGGGGAGCTTCCCGGCGGCGGCGGCTTTCTCGTAGGCTTTCCCGGTCAGGGCAAGGACCTGGTCCTTGGCGTTTTGAATCATGTTGATCATTTGCGTTCTCCCTTTTCTGAAAAGTATTCCCGTATCGGTAAAACGGTATTTATAGATTCTGCCGGATCACTTCAATGTTTTTCTCTACTGGCAGGCTTCCATCCAATACAAGCAGCGGGCACTGTAGCTGGGTTTGCCACTTGTCATGCTCGGACCTGCTTCTCATATCCAATCCCCCATCGTCATAAGAAGCGGCCCACGCCATAAATTTCTTGTGGCGCTCAAACATGTCCCCGCCCGCATCAATTCGGTTTCCAAACCGATCCCTCTCTCTTTTTTCTAGTCTGCCAATTCGTACGGCGGTTTCTGTTTCTACGCGGACAGCCAGGGTAAACAAAGGGATCAGCCCATCGCCCCAGTCAACAAGCGAACCGGAAATAACGGCCTTATCATATTTTGCGAGATCATTCCTCATACAGGTGATTCTATCTGAAATATTCCGTTTCACTGTATACGGGGGATCTGTCAATTCCCAGAAGTAATCGTCCGTATCCATGAAAAAGTATCCCAGCTTATCGCTGATATATTTGCCAATCGTCGAAGTTCCCGCGCCGGACGCACCGTATATATGAATTACTTGTTTACCCATAATTGCGCCTTCTAGGGCTTGTTTGATAAATGGCGGAATGCCCAACAGCGAGAGATTTTTTTCGCTGGGCAAAGCAAAAATTCGCAGGAATCCTGACGGATTTCAAGAATTTTTAACGCCGCACAGCGGAAAAAGATCCGCTGCTTGGGCGTTTTGACATTTTTCACACATGCCCTAGTAAATCTTGTGTGAAATCTTCAGGTTACCTTGCCATCTCTTTCACCCGAATTTTGAACCGGTTCTCCCCCGTCACCTGGTGGTTGACGGCGATGGTGAAGGCGATCTCCAGCACGCCGCCCCGCTCGGTGAGGCGGTGGGCCAGCCTGGTGGTGGCGACGTCCACCACCATAGTGCCCCAGGGGGTTTCGTAGAGAGAGCTGCTGCGCTCCCCCTGCTTGAACTCCATCCGGGATACCACCATCCCTGTGCGCTCCAGCGTCACCATGTCCCCCCGAATGGTGAACCGGGTGGTGGTGCCCTCCATGCCGGTGAGCTCCGACTCCTGGTAGGTCAGGGTGATCTCCCCGCCGTCCATGGTCATCCGGCCCTCGGTGGCCAGCTCCGTTACCTCGGGGGAATCACTGTCATAGGTCTGCTCCCCCCGGACAAACAATATAATCTCTTTTTCCATCATCATCCATATTGAAAAATGTCCACCTGTTCCACCGCGCCCCCGGCCTCCTCTCCCAGGAACAGGGAGGCCAGCCGCTGGAAATTCACCGCCCGGTCGCTGGTATAGAACCGGACCGAGCCCGCCGGACGGTCCGCCAGGGCATCCTCCGCCGCCAGCAGGTCCCGGCAGGCCCCGGCCGCCTCGGCCCCCACGTCCACCAGGGCCACGTCCGGGCCCATGACGCCGCCGATGACCTCCTGCAGCAGGGGGTAGTGGGTACAGCCCAGTACCAGGGTGTCCACCCCCGCCTCCCGCAGCGGCGCCAGGTACTCCCGGGCCACCGTCTCAATGACCACGTCGCCGGGGCGGCACCGGCCCTCCTCCACCAGAGGCACGAAGAGGGGGCAGGCCAGGGCACGGACCTCCAAGGCCGGGTCCAGCCGCCGGAAGGCCCGCTCATAGGCTCCGCTGCCCACGGAGGCCCGGGTGGCGATCAGGCCGACCTTCCCGGACCGGGTGGCCGCCGCCGCCCGCTCCACGGCGGGCTCCACCACCCCGGTGACGGGCACGGCGCTCTCCCGGCGCAGCTCCTCCAGGCAGTTGGCGCTGATGGTGCCGCAGGCGATGACCACCGCCTTGAGGTCGAAGCCGGAGAGGAAGCGCATATCCTGCCGGGCGTACTGCAGCAGCGTCTCCCGGCTGCGGTTGCCGTAGGGGACACGGGCGGTATCCCCGAAGTATATAATATTCTCAGAGGGCATCAGACGCCGCAGCTGCCGCACGGCGGTCAGCCCCCCCAGGCCGGAGTCGAATACGCCGATGGAACGAGGGTTCAAAACAGTCCTCCCTTTCCCGTCCGCGGAGGGCGGACGAGGGTGTATTGTACAGCTTTACTATTGTACTATGATTTATCAGGGATAACAAGTAAAATTTTGGGCTTTTTGCCCTGTATTTTCTGTGGAATTTTTCGAAGGTTTCTGCTATACTGTGCTTACTGATTTTCACTTTCCGGAGGGAGGTCTTATCATGGAGCTGCACATGACGGAAAAACAATTCCGCCGCCTGCTGGATCTGGTGTACATAGGCAACTGGGTGCTGAATTCCACCCGGGGGGACGACCGCATCCGGGATTACGACCAGGTGGAGAGCCTGGTGTTCTCCCACTGTCTGGACCACGGCATGGCACCCCTGGTAGAGCTGTACAACCGGGAGATCATCCCCTCCCGGGCCTTCGCCGAGGGGGGCATCCACGAGGCCATCATGGCCTATGAGGATGTGACCTTTTTCGAGATCCTGGCCGAGGAGCTGGCCCTCCGGGACCTGGACGCCGAACGGGCCACCGAGGAGAACTATGACGAGGTCATGGACCGGATGGAGCAGTACATGGGGGAGTTCGAGGCCCATGGGACGGATCATATCAGCGTGGATTTAGAGTGATTATGAAAAAGATGCAGAGCATCTTTGGGGGTACACTGCGGCGCGGTCGGGATATCCGGCCGCGCCTTAGATTGTAGACAAAGCCGCCCGCTAGGTAAGTTGCGGGCGGCTTTTGTTGTGGGAGCGGGAGATGGCGTTGACCGCCCAGAAATTGCTTGCATCAACAGAAATTATGTGCTATATTATATGTTGCTTTTGGAAAGGGGGAGGAACCACTTGGCGGATAAAAAAGGGATCAAGATTGCCGCGCAGAACCGAAAGGCCCACCATGACTACTTTGTAGAGGACCGCTTTGAGGCGGGGATCGAACTGTTCGGTACGGAAGTCAAATCCATCCGGGCGGGAACGCTGAATTTGAAGGACGCCTACTGTATCGCCAAGAATGGGGAAATCTACCTCCACGGAATGCATGTGAGCCCCTACGAGCACGGCAATATTTTCAACCGCGACCCGGTTCGCCCCCGGCGGCTGCTGATGCACAAGCGGGAGATCCATCGTTTGCAGGCGCTGGCCCAGCAGGACGGCTATGCCCTGGTGCCGCTGAGCGTATATTTTAAAAATGCGCGGGTGAAGGTAGAAGTCGGTCTGTGCAAGGGCAAGAAAAATTACGACAAACGGGATGCCATCGCCAAACGGGACGCCAAGCGGGATATAGACCGGGCGATGAAATCCTATAACCGATAGAAGACTGGAAGGAGAAAAATTACGATGAGCAATCCGACGGTAACCATTACGCTGGAAAACGGTCAGGCGATGACCGGAGAGCTGTACCCGGAGAAGGCGCCCAACACGGTGAACAATTTCATTTCCCTCGCCAACAGCGGCTATTATGACGGGCTGACGTTTCATCGGGTAATCCCTGGGTTCATGATTCAGGGAGGCTGTCCCGACGGTACCGGCATGGGCGGTCCCGGGTACGAGATCCGCGGAGAGTTTTCCGGCAACGGCTTTGAGCGGAATGACCTCAAGCACACTTTGGGCGTGCTGTCAATGGCGCGGTCCATGCATCCGGACAGCGCCGGCAGCCAGTTCTTTATTATGGTGGGCGCCGCGCCCCATCTGGACGGCCAGTACGCCGCCTTCGGCAAGATCACGGAGAACCCTGAGGCTGCGGTGGAGGTGTCCCGGACGCCCCGCTCCATGACGAATGACAAGCCCAACAAGCCCCAGGTCATCGCCTCCATCCGGGTGGACACCCGCGGGGAGGAATACCCGGAGCCGGAGAAAAAATAAGGCACTGTTACAGAAAATTAACTTGTTTTCCCGCCCGGACTGTGCTATGCTCAGTCCGGAACTATGGGGGTGTACCGGTTTCGACGGGGATGAGGAAGCGGGATCAGCGGGCGGTGGCGCCCAGCCACCTTAATCATGGGCACCTTTATAAATTAAAGAACAACAATAGAACTGTTCTTGCTGCTGCCTGATTAGGCGCAGCCGTCCGACTTAAGAGTACCGCGGCTTAAGAAGGGCGTCGTTTAGCGGTGAACGTGCGTACGGAAAGAGTTGACCGTGCCATGCATCATGACTCTCACCTGACCGGCAGGCGTGGCGGCTTGCCTGCCGGAAGGGGAACGGGGAGGGTTTAGCCTCCCGGAATAACCGCCTGCGCCCGGAGAAAATCCCGTGAAATTGTTTTCGGACAGGGGTTCGACTCCCCTCACCTCCACCAAAAGGGGGCCAGACGAACCGGGCAACGATTTATTTCGTTGGTCCTGTGTTCGTTCTGTCCCTGCCGCTGCTGAAAAAGCGGTAAAAGAAAATAGGCATCCGGCCTTGTGGCCGGGTGCCTATTCTTATGCCCGGAGGGTCTATCCCTCCGGGCTTTCCTGTTGCGCCTCCGGGGCGGGGGTGTCCTGGGCCTCCGGCTGGCCGTCCTCTTGCGGCTCCGGCTCCATTATGTCCTCAATGCTGCAGCCCAGGGCCTGGGCAACCTTGTAAAGCTGGTAAACGTCACGGGGGAGCCGGGTCCTCATGCTCCAATTCTCAAGGGTCCGCCTGGGGACGCCGCTACGCTCCGCCAGCTCTGTCCGGCTTATTCCTTGCTCAATGCACATCGTGTCTATTTTGGTCATGTTGTCGGATACCTTCATACGCCTTGCCATTGTACGCACCTCCTGATATTTATTTTATACCCGTGCGGGTGGGTTTGTCAACCCGGCAAAATAGACACTCATACGGGTGTAAATTTGTGCATTATTACGACTTGATTTCCACTCACATGGGAGGTATAATGTAATCAAGATAAGGGAAGGGAAACAAACCAAAATCAAAACGGAGGTAGCAACCATGAAATACGAAATCAGGAAAACCGCCGAGGGCTACGTCCTCATTATCAACCGGGAAGACGGTACCCGCAACGACTACCGTTTCAAGAACAAGGCCGAGCTTAACCGCTGGATGAAGCTGGCTGGGACTAAGTAAGGAGGGGTAACGAA
>VSNB01000132.1 GCA_009774055.1 Clostridiales bacterium | reverse complement strand
GTATATTACCTATAAGATTCTGGACATCGCGGACCTGACGGTAGACGGGTCCTTCTGTACCGGCGCGGCGGCGTTCGTCATGCTTTTCGGCGCAGGCGTCAACCTCTGGCTGGCACTGCTGGCGGCGCTGCTGGCCGGAATGCTGGCGGGGCTGGTCACCGGCCTGCTCCACACCGTCTGCGGCATTCCCGCCATTCTGTCCGGCATTCTGACCCAGCTGGGGCTGTGGTCCATCAACCTGGCGATCATGGGCATGAAGGCCAACGTGGCGATCAACATTATTGACCAGTCCAATCTGGACAAGCTGCTGGTTTCCCTCCGTTTCGTCCAGGACGTAGCCAAGGGGACCCGCCCCTTCTACCGCCACCCCATCCTCGTGGTGGGCCTGTTCACGGCGGCCATCATCGGCGGGCTGTACTGGTTCTTCGGCACCGAGCTGGGCGCGTCCCTCCGGGCCACCGGGGCCAACCCCAGCATGGCCCGGGCCCAGGGCATCAATACCAGCGTGGGCAAGGTGCTGGGCCTGATGATCTCCAACGGCCTGGTGGCCCTGTCCGGGGCCCTTTTGAGCCAGTACCAGTCCTTCGCCGACTCCAGCATGGGCAAGGGCGCTATCGTCATCGGCCTGGCCTCTGTCATCATCGGCGAGGTGCTGTTCTCCAAATTCTTCACCAATTTCGCGCTGAAGCTCCTGGCGGTATCCATCGGCGCGATCATTTACTACGTAGTCATTCAAGCGGTGGTGAGCCTCAGCGGCATCGACACCAACTACCTCAAGCTGATCTCCGCCGCCATCGTAGCGGCCTTCCTGGCGATCCCCTACTGGAAGGGCCGCCGCTTCACCAGGCGGACGCAGAAGGGAGGCGGCGCGCATGCTTGACGTCAAGAACCTCTATAAGACCTTCAATCCCGGCACCGTCAACGAAAAGACCGCCCTGCGGGGGGTGGACCTCCACATGGAGGACGGCCAGTTCGTCACCGTCATCGGCGGCAACGGCGCGGGCAAGTCCACCCTGCTCAACGCCGTTGCCGGCGTGTGGACGGCGGACCGGGGGACTATCTCCATCGGCGGCGCGGATGTGACCAGCCTGCCGGAGCACAAGCGGGCCAAATATATCGGCCGGGTGTTCCAGGACCCCATGATGGGCACCGCCGCCACCATGCAGATCGATGAGAACCTGGCCCTTGCCATGCGCCGGGGCCAGCGGCGGACCCTCCGTATCGGCATCAGCCGTCCCGAGCGGGAGGGGTACCGGGAAATGCTGAAGATCTTAGACCTGGGCCTGGAGGACCGGCTGACCAGCAAGGTGGGCCTCCTCTCCGGCGGCCAGCGGCAGGCCCTGACCCTGCTCATGGCTACGCTGCAAAAGCCCCGCCTGCTGCTCCTGGACGAGCATACCGCCGCCCTGGACCCCAAGACGGCGGCAAAGGTGCTGGACGCCACCGAGCGCATTGTGGGCAAGGATCACCTGACCACCCTGATGATCACCCACAACATGAAGGACGCCATCGCCTACGGCGACCGGCTGATCATGATGTACGACGGACGGATCGCCATCGACGTCTCCGGCGAGGAGAAGAAGAAGCTCACCGTCCGCCAGCTGCTGGAGCTGTTCGAAAAGGTCAGCGGCAGCGACGAGGCGGACGACACCCTGCTGCTCTCCTGAGCGCCTACCGGCCGAACACTTGGGCAGCGATCCGGGCCGACTGGGCGGCGTCCCCGGCGTAAAAATCCGCGCCGATCTGGTCCGCGAAGGACTGGGTCACCACCGCGCCGCCCACCATAATCCTGCAGGGGGCTCCCGCTTCCCGCAGGGCCCGGATGGTCACAGCGATATTCTGGGCCGTGGTGGTCATAAGAGAGGAAAGCCCCACCAAAGCCGCTCTGGTTTCCAGGGCGGCTTTTACAATCGTTTCCGGCGGTACATCCCTGCCCAGGTCGATCACCTGGTAGCCGTAGTTTTCCAGCAGCATTTTCACAATGTTCTTCCCAATATCGTGGACGTCGTCCTTCACCGTGGCAAGCAGGATGGTCCCCTTCTCCCCCGCTCCCTGGGGCAGGCGGGAGCGCACCACGTCAAAGGCGGCCTTCACCGCTTCCGCAGAGGCCATCAGCTGGGGCAGGAACAGGCTCCCTCTCTCGTACCGCTCCCCCACCTCGTCCAGCGCGGGGATGATGTGCCCATCGATTACCTCCAGGGGCGTCTCCCTCTCCAACAGCGCCTCTACCGCTGCCGGCACGCTGGACTTCTGCCCCATGACGATCATCGTCTCCAGCGGCGGTGTCTCCGGCCCGACGGCATGGGTCGCTCCGCCAACACGCTGAAAACTGGAAATATACGCCCCGCAGCCCTGGTCCGCACCGGTCAGGACCTTCATCGCCGCCAGGGTGTCCCGGATACGGCTGGACTCCGTGTTGACGATGGGCACATTCAGCCCCGCCGCCAGGCAGGAGGCCAGAAAGGCGCAATTCAGCTCGTCCCTCCCCGGCAGGCCGTAGCTGACGTTGGACACCCCCAGCAGGGTCTTGTACCCCGCCGCCCGGACCAGCCGGATAGCGTCCGCCGCCGCAAGCGCCTCCTCCTGGCTCACGGAGGCCGCCAGGGCCAGGGTATCGATGAAAATATCCTCCCGGCGCACTCCAGCCCTTTCCGCCGCCTGCGCGGCCCGCAGGGCGGTGTTCTGCCGTGCCGCCGGATTTCCACTGATGCCGTTTTCGTCCAGGGCCAGCACAATGAGCCCCGTGCCGTACTTCACAGCCAGAGGAAGCATCGCCGTCAGGCTGTCCGCCCTGCCGTTGACGGAATTGAGAATGGGCCGTCCCCGGCAGACCCGCAGAGTCTTCTCCATGGCGGCAGGGTCCGAGCAGTCGATCACCAGCGGCAGAGGCGAAACCTTTTGGATTGCCAGAACCAGGTTGGGCAGAGCTTCCGCCTGGTCGATGTCCGGCAGTCCGGCGTTCACCACCAGAAAGTCCGCCCCCTCCTCCCGCTGGGCAGCGGCGGCTTCGGCGGCGGCGTCCCAGTCCTTGGCATACAGGGCCTCCTTCATTTTCGGGCGGCCTGTAGGGTTCAGCCGTTCCCCCACTACGGCGATTGAGGCTTCCGTCAGCGATACTGCCCCCTGCCAGCCGCAGAGGCGGCACACGCCGTCCCTCTCCCGCCGCGCTGGCGGGGCCGCGGCATCCAGGACCTGCCGCAGGGCCCGGATATGGGCCGGCGACGTGCCACAGCACCCGCCCAGGATGGCCACGCCATCCTCCAGAAACGTGCGGCCCCACTGGGCGAATTCCTCCGGCGTCACGTCGTAGGCCGTTTCCCCGTCCACCAGTCGGGGCAGGCCCGCGTTGGGCTGAATCATCACCGGCAGGTAGGTGTTCCGCAAAATCTCTCCCAGCACGGGCCTCAGCTCCTCCGGCCCCAGAGAGCAGTTGAGGCCGATCCCATCCGCCCCCAGACTGGTCAGCGTCACCGCAGCAGCAGCCGGGTCCACCCCCAGGAAGGTCCTTCCGTCCTCCCCGAAGGTCATGGTGACAAACACCGGCAGGCTTGTCCGCTCCTTCGCCGCCAGCAGAGCGGCCTTGGCCTCCAGCAGGTCGCTCATGGTTTCAATGAGGACCAGGTCCGCCCCTGCCCTCTCCCCCACCTCCATGATGTCTGCAAACTGGCGGTAAGCCTCCTCGAAGGACATCTCGCCGAAAGGCTCCAGCAGCACCCCCAGGGGTCCCGCGTCCAGCGCGACAAGCCGCTTCTCCCCCGCCGCCCGACGGGCGGCGGCGATTCCGGCGGCAATATAGGGGGCGGGGTCCTCCCCCAGCTTCCTCCGGCTGGCGCCGAAGGTGTTGGCGGTCAGGACATCCGCTCCCGCCGCGGCGTAGGCGGCATGGATGCGTTCCACTGCATCCGGAGCGGCGAGGTTCATTTTTTCCGGCGGAGTTCCCGCCGGGAGGCCGGTCTTCTGGAGCATGGTTCCCATAGCTCCGTCAAAGAGGAGCGGTTTGCTGATCGTAAACATAGTCGTTCCTTTCTCCGCCGCTTCCAGGCGGACTAGAAGAAAAAACGTGCCTCCGGCACGTTTTTTCAAAAGTGTTACGTTCTTGCGTTCGCCCTCGGATGGGCCTTGCGGTAAACATCCTGCAGCTGCTGTTTGACCATCTGGGAATAAATCTGCGTAGAGGAAATATCCGCATGGCCCAGCATCTCCTGGATGGAGCGCAGATCCGCTCCGTTCTCCAACAGATGGGCCGCGAAGGAGTGCCGCAGCGTGTGGGGCGTGATGTCCTTATTGATCTGCGCCTTCTCCTGATAGTATTTCACGATCTTCCAGAACCCTTGCCGGCTCATACGCTCGCCGCTCATGTTGACAAACAGCGCCTTTTCCCGTGGGTCAAACACCAGCTGGGGACGAATATCCTTGACATAGTCGCTCAGCGCCTTCACAGCCGCGGCATACAGCGGAATAATCCGCTCCTTCCCGCGGCCGGCGCACCGTATAAACGCTCCCGGCAGGCTGACATCCTCCACATTCAGCCCGATCAGCTCACTGACCCGGATGCCCGTGGCGTACAGGAGCTCCAGCATGGCGTGGTCCCGATAGCCCTTGGGGTCCACGCACTGAGGCTGCTCCAGAAACAGCTCCACCTCTTTGCCCGTCAGAATCTGCGGCAGCTTCCGCTCCGTCTTGACCGGCGCGGCGTCCTTTGCCGGGTTCCGGCGGACCACGCCCCGATTGACCAGATAGCCATAATAGGACTTCAGAGAGGCTGCGCTGCGGGCCACACTGGAGGCGGATTTGCCCTTTCCTATCATATAGATGATATAACGCTCGATATGCTCCGTATCCCCCTGCGGCGGCTCCAGCCCCTCCGTCTCCATCAAATACTGAGAAAACTGCGTCACATCCCGGACATAGGAGGCGATGGTGTTCCCGGAGGCATTACGCTCCATCTCCAGATAGCCAGCAAACGCCTTGATATAGTCCGCCACAGTTCTCCCCTCCTTCCATAAAACCTATATGAACCCCAGCGCCGCCCGAAACAGCACCGGTGTCAAAAGCCGCTCACAGCACACGCCGACGGCCAAAAACACAGCACACAGAAAAAACAACAAAAAATAATGACTCCCGTATAAAACAGGCATGGACCGCTTTCCCCGGCCAAAGGACAGGGTGAACAGCTCCATGGACAGCGGCCACGCCGCCTGCGCCAATGCCAGGAAGCAGGGCAGCGTGAACACCAGCCGGACGAGCAGGGCCCCTGCGGCCAGCAGCGCGCCCGACCTGCCATAGCACCGCACGAAGCAGGACACAGTATACATGGTAAAAAAGCCGAAGGCGCCGGACAGCGCCGGAATCAGCGCCACCCCAGCCGCCGAGAACCCCAGCAGAAACAGGGCCGCACCATAGCCGAAATACATCACCAGGCAGCTGGCCAAGCTTGTCTCCGCGCCGCCAGCGTCACACAGGCGGCAGTAATCGTCCAGATACCGTCCCAGCGCCGTCCAGGTTTCCTCGCCCCGAGACCCGGCGTGCAGATGCCCCGCCAGGGCTCCCGCCAAAAACAGTGCCGCCAGCGCCAGCTCACGCAGTACAGACGGGTCCCACCCGCCCAGCCGGATCGTCCGCAGGACCATTCGCCCACGCATCTTCCATCACCTCTCCATCAGCCTATGCGCTGTGGACAAGTTTTAGAATCGCCGGAGAAAAATCCGGGACAGCCCTCCCTGCCGTCCTATGCGGATCGGTGGAGAGAAACAAAATTATACGCCTACTAATATAGAACAATTGCCAGTTTTTCGCAAGGGAAAATCAGAAACTTCGCGCCATTTCGTCAATTATGACAAAATATTATGTAAACAATATTATGTTAACCTATCTTTTTGCTCCATTCTCCCTGTGCGCAGCTTCCCTTTTCTGCAGAACATTTTGTGTATGCCGGACATGCAGCCCCTACATATAGGGCAGGGGCTGATTACGATTTGTAATCAGCCCTCCCGTCCCACCGGCAGCGCGGTTCTCCATATTTTTTTAATTTTTGGTTATTTTCACATCTTGACATGCTTCACTTATCTCCGCTTTTTCCGGCGGGTCCCGGTCCTTCCCCGCTTCCCCTTGGGCAGGTTATAGCCCACCAGAGCCGCCAGCAGCCCTCCCGCCGCCATGGACAGTCCCAGGCCCGTCAGGCCGTTCTCAATTTGGACGGCATCCGTCGTAACGAGGGCGGCGGCCAAGGTCAGGGACAAAAATACCACCACCACCACCGGCACCGACAGCATGGACGTCCCCTTCCCTTTCAGCACGCTGTACCCGCATCCCAGGAAGGAGGCCGCTGCCGCTGTGATGCATACCAGCGGATAAATCTGGTCCAACCCCAGGACTCCCCGGTCCACCAGCAGTGCGCACAGCATCTGCAGCAGGACGTAGGAGAGCAGCGAAATTCCTCCTCCCACCAAGCAGTTTTTTACCATCCCCTCCGGCAGGGACATAACTACCTTCGACATAACAAGACCTCCCGGCTAATTTGTCTGGATAAACCAGTATATTAGCCGAAAGGTCCTGTTATTCGATGGGACGGGCCTAAAACCTTCTATTCACAGCCGCTGAACGCGGACCGGGCTTTCCACCTATCCGGCTATGCCGGCAGCTGTGCAATACAGGTCTTTATTTTGTCTCGTTGTCGGAGCCTTCCTCAATCTTAGCGGGCTCTTCCTTATCCTCCTTGGCCTTCTTCGCCCTCTTGTCAGCGGGAGGATTGCTGTTATTGGTGGAAACGGCCCACTTGGTCAGCTCCATGCGAACCCGGTCGTCGCTGGTTTCGATGACGATGGAATCCTCGCCAACATGGACAATTTTGCCCATGATGCCGCCGATGGTGGTGATCTGGTCGCCCTTCTTCAAGCTGTTGCGCATTTCCTCCGCCTGCTTTTTCCGCTTGCTTTCCGGACGGATCATCAAAAAGTACATCAGCGCCAGCATGAGGATCAGCGGCAGCAGCATGGAACCCATGCCGACCGCACCCTCGGCTCCAGTATAGAATAGTGGCATACGCTTTTTTCTCCTTATCATCCGTGATTTCTTCGTTTTAAAAGTAAACGCTTTTGTTATTATATCTGATTTTCCATCGTTTGGCAAGTCCTAATTTTTCGCACCTTCTCCCCGCGCTGTCAGCCCCGCGATTTCGCCGTTTCCTGCGTTGACACTATATCCTCCCGATGGTATAATCAGTGCGAAAACAGGTTTAGGGAGGACCTATGGGGGCAGGGATACTTGTGTGCGGCTTAAACAGCGCCGGAAAAAGTACACTGGGAAAAGCGCTTGCGGAACAGTTGGGGGTTTATTTTCTGGATAACGGAAGACCTGTATTTCCCTAAAACGGACCCAGCCTACTTATATGCGCCTCCCCGTACCCGCGAAGAAGTCGAACAGCTGCTTTGGAAGGAACTCCGCACCCACGAAAACTTAGAAGCAGTACCAATAGGTGACGGTATGCAGATTGGCGAGAAAAAATTTTTTGTCTGGCAAGGAAGAAACTCGCAGGAATCCTGACGGATTTCAAGAGTTTCTGACGCAGCCAGACGAAACATTTTCCGTCAAGATACGTGCCGGCGCCTATTGGTACAGCTTCTTTGTTTTTGCCGCTGTCAAAGGCGACTACGGAGACGCGCTCTATCCCTTTTCCGGTACGCCGTTTTGATTCATGTCCCGAGGGAACTGCGGCTGCAGCGCGTGAAAAACCGCTCCTATCAAAATTCGGAAGCAGGATGCTGCCGGGAGGAGATCTGTATGAGAGGGAACAGGACTTTTTCGCTTTTGCCGCATCCAGGGCGGAGAATACGGTGGAAGAATGGATTTCATCCTTAAGCTGTCCTGTCATACGAGTAGACGGGACAAAGCCAGCGGCGGAAAACGCGGCTCTTATCATCCGTCAGATGCGGGGATAGTTTCCGCATATTCAACCGAGAGGGCGGCCGCATAAAAACGCGGCCGCCCTTCCTTCATCACACACGCTCCCCCAACCGGACGCTGTACTCCGCCCGGAAAGCATCATATTCTCCTGCGTCCAGGGCATCCCGGATGCGCTCCATAAGGGTGTTGTAGAACCAGAGATTATGCATCACTGCCAAACGCATGGCCAGCATCTCCTCCGCCTTGAAAAGATGGCGGAGGTACGCCCGCGAGAAGCTCTGGCAGACCGGGCAGCCGCAGCCGGGCTCGATAGGCCGCTCGTCCAGCTTATACTTCTCGTTCTTGATATTCAGACTGCCGCTCCAGGTGAATAGCTTCCCATGGCGGGCGTTCCGGGCGGGCATGACGCAGTCGAAGAAGTCGATGCCCCGCCAGACCGCCTCCACAATATTGGAGGGCGTTCCCACGCCCATAAGGTATCGGGGCTTGTCCTCCGGCGCATGGGGCAGAGTCACATCCAGGATGCGGTACATGACCCCCGTCTCCTCCCCCACCGCCAGACCGCCAATGCCGTAGCCGTCGCAGTCTACCTTGGCGCTCTCCTGCATGCTCCAGACCCGCAGATCCTCATAGGTCCCCCCCTGATTGATGCCGAAAAGCATCTGCCGGGGATTCACGCAGTCCGGCAGGGCGTTGAGGCGGTCATGCTCCTTCTTGCACCGCCGGAGCCAGCGGACCGTGCGCTCGCAGGACTGTTTGACGTAGCCGTAGGGTGCAGGGTTCTCCACGCACTCATCGAAGGCCATGGCGATGTCGCTGCCCAGGTGGGACTGGATCTGCATGGACTCCTCCGGCCCCATAAAGATCCGCCGCCCGTCGATGTGGGAGGCGAAGGCGACGCCCTCCTCGGTGATCTTCCGCAGTCCCGCCAATGAGAACACCTGGAAGCCGCCGTAATCCATCAGAATTGGACCGGTCCAGTCCATCATTTTGTGGAGCCCGCCCAGAGCCTTCACCACGTCATCCCCCGGCCGGAGGTGGAGGTGGTAGGT